>DAOUZE010000155.1 GCA_030665765.1 Filomicrobium sp. | reverse complement strand
CGTCTTGTTGAGGTCTGCCGCATAGGGGCGCATGCCTTCTGAAAACTTGGCCCATTTCACGCCGGGCGCGCCGTGGCACGTTGCGCAGGAATGCTGGGAGAAGGCTTTGGCCCCTTCCTGAATGACGGCAGTGTCATCTAGGGAAACGGGAACCTTCGTGGGCGCCCGCTGTTTTATCGAAGCCTGGCGAATGTTGATCAGTGCCCAGGAGACTGCGCCGGCGTCGGGCTCCCGAGCGGCCACATTATAGTAGCCTGAAAAAAGATAAATCGCGCCGGCGATCGCGATCAATAGCACCAGAATTCCGAATGCTCCAAGGGCTCTCATTGGCTCCACTCACTCACGTTTGAATGTCTTCAGCGTAAGAGCATATCGCGGCACGCCCTTTTAGAATAATCACGAGTTGTCGGCGCAGTTCCCAACCGGTCATCGCAAGTGGGCTTGAGAGCGTTCTTTGACGCGTTCACTGGACGGGCGCAAATAGAACCTTCTCGATGATACTGATGTCGTTTTGAACCATAACTTCCGCCGGGCAAATCAGATCAAACCGTTCAACGTATCCAGGCCTATGATCGCCGGCATCTTGCCCGCGGGTCGTGTGTCACTGCTCGAGTGAATTTCCATGTACATGACACTCTATTCACTCGTATAGGGACCAAGATCGACGTGTTTGTCTGAGTCAGGGAATATACCCGCCAACACCTTGGATTACGCCGGCACTCAACATCCTGGTGACCCCTACCAGGGTCGCGCGATTGTGCTTCCGTCAGGAGTATCCATCCGTGCATTCCTTGAAGGCAAAACGAATGAAGTTCGTAGTAATGACAAGTGGTATGGCTTCGCGTTGTTTGATAATGGCTATATCGTAGCCGGCGACTACAACGCCGTCAAAGTTCGGAAGGGGATGTGGGGTGATGGTATGTGGCATCTATACAATATCACTCGCGAACCCGGTGAAACGACCGTGTCGAGGCCGAAATGCCAGAAAAACTCAATAAGCTGGTCGCCACCTACGAGCAGTACATCGACGAGCGTAACGTCGTCCCACTTGACGAAAAATGGAGCCCGTGGCGGCGCAACTGAATCGAAATACCGAACGTTACGCGCCGCAACCCGCCGTCGTCGGTTCTGCTTTCGAACAAAAGAAATCGGCGATGAACGCAGGCACTGTGCCTGCTGAAGAGACCAGCTACAACATAAACATACAAAGCTCTGTGATTTATGACTTGCCGGCGCATAGATTCGAATTGCCCGGCTGGCTCTGGAGTCTTTCCACCAAGGACTACGAAAGGAGCACGCCGGAAAGCGGTGCTCATAAGTACTACAGCGTCTATCGAGACGGTGACGGCGGGCCGGTGTACCGCAACAACGAGTTTGTTGGCGGCTTTATGATGACGCAATTCTACCGCGAGCGGATTATGGAGCCACAACTTGTTCGGCTCGTAAGTATGACACGCGCGCGCTCTTGCACGTCTGGCCGATCGTGTTCCCGCTATACTGGGAAATGACCGTGGAGCCCCATGACACAAAACGCAGCCTGTTTACTTGTAAGATTGGTGCCAAATTGAATCCATTCAATATCATCGCAAGCAAACTGACTGCTTTGACCTTCCGGTCTCAGGCTCACGCCGATAAAGAGACGCCGCACTTCGCTGATTTTGCAGGCCAATGGGCGACGCGCAACGATTGAGAGCTTGTAGCCATCCACCAACATTTTTCTAGTTCGATAAAAAGGTGGACGAGATCAGCGCCCCCTGAGGAACCTAATTCCATGAACCAGACTTCGAAACCCATTGGACTCTACGGGGCACTCAACTGCGGCGTACTGCTAGCCATCACACAGAATACGCGAAGATCAAAGGCGTCGGCAGCCGGGCGCTGGACGCCCGGTGGCGCGTTCGGAACAGTTCGCGATCAAGCCCGAATATAAGAACATCGAAGGCGTCAAGGTTCGCTACGCTTCGGCTGGCAAGTCGGGCGGCCCGACGGCACGGCTGCTGAACCCGCTACCCCAGAGCATCCTTGCTTTCGATCCGATATGGGAGAGGCTTTGCGAGCAGTTGCGGGTCGTTGGGCTGGACTTGCCAGGGTTCGGACGCAGCGAAGGCGGACTGGAGTTCATGACCTTTAAGGCCCAGGGCGATTTCCTGAGGGCCTTTGTCGACGAGCTCGACCTATCCGATATAAATATTTTCGGTCCGGACATTGGTATGGGCGCAGCGCTGCATTACGTGATCCACCCCTCGCACAAGGCGGCAAGCCTTGTGATCGGGGATGGTCCCGGTATCGCTCCGTCAAACAATGGCAGCGTCATCGACAAAACGGTCGACTCTGCGTTCTGGCGGATGGTGTTTCGAGTGGCAGGTGCAGAAGCCTTCCTGGCTGCCGCAAACGCCCTATGCTACGTCAACTACGCACCTAGCTACGCGGAGGTCGCTGACTATGTTGCTAGCTACGCCGGTCGGATCCACCCGGTTACTCAATGGTTCGCAAACTACCCGCGAAGCCTTGCTTGTGTCGATCCATACTTGGCCGACATCGATCTGCCTGTGAAGGTCTTTTGGGGCGACTTGGACCAGCTCCTATTCGTTGACAATGGCGAGCGTCTGCACAAGCGCCTGAAGCGCAGCGACTTCACCGTGTTCGACCATTGCGGCCACTTCTCGTACCAGGTTAAGTCAGATGATTTTGCGCAGATGGTAATGCATTGGATTGGCGCGGGTCACAAGACCGTGTGAGGTAGCCAACATGTTTCCTTTGAACAATGGGTAACGTTGTGCCGCTTATCCTACTTCAACCGGCAACTAGTATTCGCTGTGCTGATTTCCATGCGCGTGGAATTCTATGGTAATGTCTATGATCCCTAGTCCTTAAGAGTGCCAATCGAGAGAGCATGAGCGGTCTACTCGCACTTCTAGACGACGTTGCAGCCATTGCAAAGTTGGCGGCTGCCCAACTCGATGATATTGCGGCGCATGCGGCGAAAGCTAGCAGTAAGTCTGCGGGCGTTGTCATCGACGATGCAGCGGTAACCCCGAAATACGTCACCGGCCTACCAGCTGCGCGCGAAATCCCTATTGTCGTAAAGATCGCCTGCGGCTCTTTGTTCAATAAGCTCATCATCTTGCTACCAGCGTTACTCGTATTACAAGCTGTAGCCCCTTGGATCATCACACCTCTCCTTATGCTTGGGGGGGCCTATCTCTGCTTTGAGGGTGCCGAAAAAGTCTGGCACGCCGTCACGCACCGTAAAGAACCAGGTCCGCAACAGGCTGCAACGCTCGACGCAGCTCGACTTGAGGAGCAACGCGTTGCGGGTGCGATCAAGACGGACTTCATTTTGTCCGCCGAGATCATGACGATTGCGCTGGCGACGATCGACAGCACGGATTTTTGGACCCGCGCAGCCGTCCTAGTGGTGGTCGCCGTGGTGTTGACAGTACTCGTTTATGGTGCAGTCGCTCTCCTCGTCAAAACGGATGACTTCGGTCTGCGCCTGGCTGAAACAGGCCAGCTCGAGGCAACGCGCACTTTCGGCCGTGGCCTTGTTGCGGCCATGCCCACCGTGCTCTCGGTAATTACAGTAATCGGGACGGCGGCGATGCTGTGGGTTGGCGGAAGCATTGTGATCCACGGCCTTCACCAACTGCATTTTTCCTGGCCGTATAACAGCATCAAAGCTCTTGCAGATCTGGTGTCAGGAAATGGTGCTGTCACGGGGGGGGCTTGGCTCGTAACCGCTCTGCTTGATGCGATTGTCGGGTTCGTGCTCGGTACGCTTCTTATTCCGCTAGTCGAGAGGGTGATCGTGCCGATCGGCGTGATCTTTCCTGAGAAAAAATGACTGTACTTTGAGAGGCGCCCCAAGCATCGAAGTCTGACGCTATTAGATTGCCGGATAGCTCTGTTCTGATTCGAATTTCCGCTTAGCGGATATTGGCGATGTGCGTCTGGTCCGCCGGTGCGATGTCCGAAGTCCGGTTTCAGGAGCTGAGCGGTAGTGTGGTGTCTACGTCTCGCGTGCCCCATCTCCAAACTGGAGTAGTTCCTCTCAGGCCACCCCGTTGACAGTAGTCACCGGCATTGATCCGGCGGGCTTCGGGCGTCGATACAGAGCGGTCCCGCCAAGCGCGGGCGGCCGGTTCACGCCACGCACCGGGAAGCCAGTCACTCCGTCGCCAGTTCCTCCCAACGCTGGCGACCTTTTTCCCGTGGGCCGCCCTTTTAATGGGTAAAGTTTAATGACCGGCCCCGTTTCACACTCGCACCTGCGCTCCTAGATACAGGGTCCGCACAGGCACGCTCCCCCGTTAATGCCGTGCGGACAGCCGGTACACGCGCTCAAACCGGCACGCCGCCAGTTTGCACCCCCGTGAACTGGCGGCACTTTTGTCGGCGGTCTACGTTCCAACCTATGACCAAACCCCCCCGATGCCGCCAACCGGGACGCTCGGTGAGATACCGGGCGGCTATCGTGTCAATGATGCTGAGGGGAAGTGTGTTGCGTACTGTTATGGCCTAGACCGTGGGGAATTACCCCTGCAGGCCATCTCAGGCCGAGGAGAGATGAGGCCAGGCGTGTCGCTTAGAATATCGCGAAGCTGCCCAACCTCTTAAGTTGAGGGAATAGCAAAGAGGATGTCCATTGTTAGGTAAGAGGGACAGGCCACAGACGCACTCTTGTGCTATTCCGCCAGCAGCGTCGGCGCCTCGCGCTGGCTACCAATTCACCAGAAGTGAAAGCCTCTCTCACTTTCTGATCCTGCTCTGCATCACCCAGCTGTCTAATGGTGTGCGGACGCGGCTTTAGTTTGCTCGATAGATTATCATGCACTCCTTGATCGTTTCGATGACCTTGATATCCCTTATGGACATCTGCTCTACCGTCAGCGGATTCTTATCGAGGATGCCAAGGTCGGCAAGTTTGCCAACCTCGAGCGAGCCTTGATATCCTTAAGACCCGGCAATTGCGGACTATCCCACTAGAACGGAACCGAGCTTCGGCCCCAATATCGAACGTGTCGAAATTGGCAACGCGAGCGGACCGTGCTGCGTTCCAAGGCGTAGTTTCGCGCCTTTACTCAGTAGCCCAAATTGAAGCGACAGCGACCCAATATGCGCTGGCTACGGCCGGCGTTGTTCGCGCAGTATCCTTTGCCACGCAGGCGGTCGAAGCAACAGATCTGGTCTAGGTTGCAGGAAAAATCGACTACTACGCCGCGCCAGGTTTTGCCGTGACAAATTTTATGGGTGTAGCGAACATCATAATTATAATCACCATTAGCAGTAGCGCTTGTGGCGGCAAACACGGTAGCGGCGATCACCAGAATAATTCGGACCATCAACACCCTCCATAAGCTACGTTTCTAAATAAGAGAAAGAAGACGGAGTTTCTCGTCTCTTTAGTGCTCATGAAAAAGGCCGCAGTGCGCGCGCTCTAGTATTTATAACCTAGAGTATCTCATGAACTTGAGCGCCATTTCAAGGGCTCCATACAACCGCGCCGGCATGCCGAGCGCTACAATCAAACAATGCTGTTTGCATTTCCGCCTTGCTTGGTTTCGATCGCAATGAGCAAAAGTAGGCGCGAAACTAAAAATGAACCTTGATCGTCCTTATTGTCAGGACGAGAATAACCGCGCGTGTTTTTCAATCACCCAAAAAGGTGAAGAAACCACTTTAATTTAAAGAAGCAACATATTGAAGCTATTTAATAATGCGCTCGACTATTGGTGGCGTTCTAAATTTGACGAGTTCTACGTTCTTCAATTGTATTGTGTTGATCATCGCATTAAACTTCTATTCCAGTAGCGGCATGCCTTTACTGCGGATTGCAGTCTGCCATGAAAGCACCTCGATTCTCGTCGTCGACGAACGCTAGTCGTATAGCCTGGGGTATATCGGTTGCACTTACGCCGATGTGTATCGCTGAGCCAGCGTACGCTCAGAAAGTTGCGCTAGAGAATGGAATTGAAACTTTATGGGAAGGTACAACCTCCGCATTGCTTGGCCCGTCAACCGGCAATGGCGCGTCCCCTTCTGCCAAGACCGCACGCCGACGAGCAGCACAAAAGAAAGCCATCACTCGGCGCAAGAGGTTGGCCAGGAAGCGAGCTATTGCTAGGCGCAAGAGGTTAGCACTCCAAAAGCGAAGCGCAGCTCGGCGCAAGGCTGCGCAGCGAGCTAGGCGTTTGAGCCAGACCCAGCACATCCAGGGCGGCACGGTGCTCTCAGTACCGCTGCCGCAGCAAAAATTGTTGGCTAAGGTCTCAAGCGAGATGACCGCGCAGAATGAAATCAGCCAACCGTCTGTCAACGAAATGTTGCAAACCGAGCAAACGGCGATCGGTCAAAAACGGAGCGATGAGGTCGATTGCAAGCGCTTTATTCCTACGGCGAGTATGAATATTTCGGTTCCATGCTCATTTTGACGATTTCGCTATGGGCCGCAGGAGTTGTCGGGGGGGGGCAACAGCAACTTGTGGGTTGAGCTTGTGTGGTATCAGTGAGCTATGCCCAATCTGTTCCCCGTCAGCACTCACGGGAGGGTGTTGTCATGATAACGCGCCTGCTCAGTTGATGCCGTATGCAATCAACATCCAATGAGCAGTTCTTCCCATACGGCCTTGTCCGGGTCAGCGTGGATGCGGCAGCCAGCGGCGAACGATGCCGCCGTAGGTGCCGGGGTTCGGTTGCTGCGGTTTCCGAACCCGTACGCCCAATACTCCAGTCCATGCCTTGTGAATTAGATTGTAGTCGTTGAGATTGGCATCCGTCTCGCCCTCCCGCCGATGTGCCATCCACCGTTCCTTGCCGTCGTGAAAGATGCTGAGTAGATAGCGGGTGCCGTCACGCACCTGCAAATCGTTCTCCGCGGTGCAGCCATACTGGCGGAGCGAATCCACAAAACTCGCCAGCAAGTCGAGATCGCCCGTCTGGAGCACCGCATACATATTTTCGCGGTGAAAACGGTAGAGCTCCGGCAAGTCCTCCACAAAGAGCGGAAACCGGTGGATGCCGGTCGGAATATGGACGATGTGGGTGGCGAGGTGTGCAAGTTCGATAAACTCGTCGTCCCAAGCCCCCTTCTCGAATTCACTCGCTCCGGCGAGCCGATAGGTTTCGAAGTACTTCCAAAGCGCGCGAGAGAACCCGTGTGCTTCGACAGGCAGTTCGATGTCCGGGAACAGCTCGGCCTCTATAAACCAGAGACACCAGATGTGGAGGTCAAAGAGTTCGTCAGCAGGAGCATGCTCGTCTGCCAGGATATCATCAATGTCATATTTTAATGCCCTCTCGAGCGAATTGCAGTCGTGAATTGCGGCATTGGTGTGGCTTGTTACCTTTTCCGTTCTCGCGTCCTTTTGGGGGAATAGACGGTGCGTGAATATGGCGAGCGGCAACAGGCGTTCGTATTCGTCGCATCTCGCCGATGTCGGATCAAGATCAAGATAGGGTGCGATAAGCGCGGTCAGGTTGTTGCGCGCTGCATCACGGATCTTGGCGTCGAACTCGGGCTTGGTTGCACTGGAATAGGTGAGGCCAATCAGTGCCTCGATTGAATCATCCCAGAGGAACTGGACCGCCGAAGGCTTCTGCCTGAAGTAGCCGATCATTTCATTCAGCCCCGTTTTGACTGCGTACTCGGCGTCCTTGGCTTCGCTCACCGACCATGGCGCGTGGTTCAAGCCTTTTTGAACCTCGGCCGACGGCCGCCACTTCTTAGGCATTTGAGCGGGATCGAGCACACACAGCGAATCAGACCGTTGGGCCAGGCAAGCAGAACTCAACACCAGCAACAAGATCGTGAAGAAGATCCATCTCATGACAGTGCTTCTCATCCCCTGACGGCGTGTTTCCTTCCGCCGGTGCCAACTCGCCCTGGTGGTCCGAGACTATTTGAAGAGCCTTTTTTGTAGCATTGGCGTAATGCTAGGCTGTCAAAAAATGCCCTCTGTTGGAGAGGAATAACTGAAG
>DAOUZE010000138.1 GCA_030665765.1 Filomicrobium sp. | reverse complement strand
CGATCCGACGTTCGACATCGGTGGCTTTGATGCCGGCCACAAGCTGGCACTAATGACCAGCCTCGCCTTCGGTACCGAGGTCGCCGCAGATGAGATCCACGTCGAAGGCATCGAGACCATCACTCAAGCCGATATAGAGGCGGCCAGTGATCTTGGGTACCGGATCAAGCTGCTGGGCGTCGCCATAGAAACCTCGAGCGGCATCGAAGCTCGCGTCAATCCGGCTATGGTGCCTAAGCACTCAGCTATCGCCGAGGTCTCTGGTGTGACCAACTGTGTAGCCCTGGAAGGCGATTTCACGGGGCCGCTGCTCCTCGTCGGCGCCGGCGCCGGTGGCGGGCCGACAGCGGCCGCGGTCGCCAGCGATATCGTCGACGTGGCCCGCGGCATCGTTCTCCCGCCCTTTATAACGCCGACTCAGAACCTAAAATCCCATCGCCGTGCGAGAATCGATGAGCATTGTGGGGCCTACTATCTGCGCCTGTCCGTGCGAGATGAGCCGGGTGCTATGGCAGGTATCGCAAAGTGCATGGGCGATCAAGGCGTGTCGCTGGAAAGTGTCGTTCAGCGGCGTGAGCTAAAGGCGCTTCCTGGCAGTGGTAAACCGACCCGTACCGGGGCCTCGGCGACGGTGATTATGGTCACCCACGAGACCACCGAGGATGCCATTCGCCGGGCTGTTGCGAGCATCGACAGCATCGAAAAGGTCGCCGAGCGGCCGCAGGTCATTCGCATCGAGAAGCTCTAGGCACTGAGCCAAAGCTCACAACCTTTCCTCCTCCTCGCCTTCCATGCTCGAATCGGAGTACACGCAACATGAAGAGGGGATCTGCATGGACGCGGCACGAAAATTGGCGGAAAGAGAATCAGGCAAGCAACCGTTCCTAGGCGTCACGAAGTCCGCGCGCGGCTTTGAATGGCGTGAACGCCTAGGCGGCCACGGCCGCGCCATCGCCTCGGCTATCTCCCAACGCCATGCACTGCCCGAGTTACTTGGTCGTGTGCTGGCCGGACGCAACGTCGGCATCGATAACGTCGAAGTTTTCCTCGAACCCTCTCTAAAGGCGCTGATGCCCGACCCGAGCGAACTTCGGGACACGGATCGGGCCGCCGCACGGCTGGCCGATGCGATTGGCTCCGGAGAAAAGGTTGCGGTGTTTGGCGATTATGACGTCGATGGCGCCTGCTCGTCGGCGCTGATGGCTCGCTTTTTACAGCATCACGGCCTGCAGCCGCACGTTTACATTCCCGACCGGCTGTTTGAAGGCTATGGGCCCAACGCCAAGGCCATCGAGCAACTTATCAAAGATGGTGCCAGCCTGATCGTCACTGTTGATTGTGGCACCACAAGCTACGAACCACTTGCGCATGCTAAAAGGCTTGGAGCTGAAGTGATCGTCATCGATCACCACCAGGCAGACGAAATCCTTCCTGACGTCCATTCTGTTATCAATCCCAACCGCCAGGACGATGTTTCCGGTCAGGGGCACTTGTGCGCTGCCGGCGTCGTTTTCCTTACGCTGGTCGCGGTCGCCCGCGAATTGCGCCGCCGCGGTCACTATGTCGATGGGCACACCGAGCACTCGCTGATGGGAGACCTCGATCTTGTCGCCCTTGCCACCGTCTGCGACGTGGTGCCGCTCGAGGGACTCAACCGCGCATACGTCACCAAGGGGCTGCAGGTCATGCGCCAGCGGCACAATATCGGATTGCGTGCGCTTTTCGATGCGGCCGGCCTCGACCAGGCGCCGTCGCCCTATCATCTAGGCTTCATCCTCGGGCCGCGCATCAACGCTGGCGGGCGTATCGGAGATTCCGGCCTTGGTGCACGCCTGTTGAGCCAGGCCAATCCGCTCGAAGCGCAAAAGATCGCCGAAACGCTGGATCGATTAAACCGCGAGCGCAAGGCCATCGAAACTGAAACCCTGGAACAGGCCATGGCCGAAGCCGCGTTGCGCGTAGACGCCGAGCCGGACCTGCCGATCATCGTTCTTGGTGCCGAGGATTGGCACAAGGGCATTGTCGGTCTTGTCGCCAGCCGCTTGACCGACCGCTTTCAACGCCCATCCTGCGTCCTTTCCTTGACCAAGGACGGTGCCACCGGCGCTGTCTCCGGGACCGGCTCGTTGCGCTCCGTCGCGGGTGTCGATATCGGCGGCGCAGTTCGTGCCGCAGTTGCTCAAGGACTGCTGGTCAAGGGCGGTGGCCATGCTATGGCGGCCGGCTTGACGGTCGAGCAAGAAAAGCTTGAAGACTTGAAAGCCTTTTTGGCGGCCGAGCTGAGCGTATCGACCCGAGATGCCCGCGCCGCTGCCGCCCTTGAAGTCGACGGCGCATTGACCCCGTCCGCCGCCAATCAGGAGCTGATCACGCTGCTGGACCGTGCCGGGCCCTACGGACAGGGCAATCCTCAGCCGCAGTTCGTGTTCCCTGCCCACCGCGTGCGCTTCGCGAAAGTCGTCGGTGACGCTCATATCCGCGCCACTATCGAGGCCAGCGATGGCTCCCGCGTAGACGCCATTGCCTTCCGCGCCGCCGGACAACCCCTTGGCGACCTTCTCTTGGAAGCCAACGGCGGCATGCCGTTGCATATTTGCGGTACTTTGCGCCGCGACACCTGGGGCGGACGCAACCGCATCGAGCTGACCATCCAGGACGCTGCCGATCCCCGCAAGCAGAGCTGAGTCCGACTTCAGAGCGTGTTTTGCTGCCGCGTTAATCAGGGTCGGAAACGCATCTGTCGCGCGCCGGATCGCGCCGTCCGTAAAGGGTTGAAATGCCCAGCAAACCCCAATATAAAGCGGGGTTCTGCGCTCCCTTCGTCTATCGGTTAGGACGCCAGATTTTCAATCTGGAAAGAGGGGTTCGATTCCCCTAGGGAGCGCCACGTTGCCTGCTGTCGGAGATCGCACAGCGCAGCCACTTGTCCCCAAATTGCTCGCGCTAATCCACACCACCCTGGTTCCGAGGCGCAACGATTCACCTGGGCAGACAGGATAATCTGACAAATGATGTTGCATATGCTTGGCCATTTGCGATGATATCCTAAGGTTGTGAGCGCTTCGTAGATTTGCTGCTGCGGATGACCTCCGCAAGAACAAGTTGATTCTGACAATATTGTCATTGGGAACACCGACCGATGGGGGGAGGGCGTATGAGAAGGTGTGCCCGCAGTGTTTAGATTCAATTACTTAAAGGCTTATCCATAGCCTGGTGTGCTGGCGTTGGCGCCGCCACATCCGCGCTTAGTTTGCACCCTATATACTGAAAGGGATCAAAAGCGAGTTGAACCACGTATCGGTCACTCATTGAGGAACAATGGAGTTCGCTATGACCTTGCCGACTGAAGAGCCGATCTTCGACGAGTTCGCGCAGTCATTCGAAAAGCACCGCCCTGTCGAGATGACGTTGAAGGAATACCTCGAGGGCTGCCGAACCGACCCGACCTTCTACTCGAGCGCTGCGGAACGCATGATGAGCGCCATCGGCGACGCCGAGCTCGTCGACACATCCCGCGACTCGAGACTGGGTCGCATCTTCATGAACCGCACGATCAAAGTTTATCCAGCCTTCAAGGACTTTTACGGCCTCGAAGAAACCATTGAACGCATTGTCGGTTTCTTCCGTTCCGCCGCTCAAGGTCTCGAAGAGCGCAAGCAGATCCTCTATCTTCTGGGCCCGGTCGGCGGCGGCAAGTCCTCGCTGGCCGAACGGCTGAAGGAGTTGATGGAACATCGTCCGATCTACGTCCTTAAGGCCGGCGATGAAGTAAGCCCGATCTACGAAAGTCCGCTCGCTCTTTTTAATCCGAGCCAGATGGGGCCGCTGCTTCTGGAAAAGTACAATATTCCAACCCGCCGTCTCACCGGCGTGATGAGCCCGTGGGCAATGAAGCGCCTCGATGAATTCGGCGGCGATCTGAGCAAGTTCTCGGTTGTGAAGATCTGCCCATCTCGTTTGCGACAAATCGGCATCGCCAAGACTGAGCCCGGCGACGAAAACAACCAGGATATAGCTTCCCTCGTCGGACGCGTTGACATCCGCAAATTGGAGTTCTTCGGCCAGAACGATCCTGACGCCTACTCCTACTCGGGCGGTCTCAACCGCACGACCCAGGGCGTGATGGAATTTGTCGAGATGTTCAAGGCGCCGATCAAGATGCTGCATCCGCTGCTGACGGCAACCCAGGACGGCAGTTACGTCGGAACCGAAAACGTAGGTGCATTACCCTACTCCGGCATCATACTCGCCCACTCGAATGAGAGCGAGTGGCAAAGCTTCCGCAATAACAAGAACAATGAAGCCTTCCTCGACCGCATCTACGTGGTCACCGTCCCTTACTCGTTGCGGGCTAGCGACGAAAAGAAAATCTACGAAAAGCTGTTAGCGGGGAGCGAGTTGTCTGACGCGCCGTGCGCACCCGGAACCCTCGATATGTTGGCGCAGTTCTCGGTCCTGTCGCGTCTGCGCGAGCATGATAACTCCATGCTGTACTCCAAGATGCGGGTCTATGACGGTGAAAGCCTGAAAGAGACCGATCCACACGCGCGCAGTGTTCAAGAATACCGTGACACCGCCGGTGTTACCGAAGGCATGGATGGCGTCTCGACGCGCTTCGCTTACAAGATCCTGTCTGAGACCTTCAACCACGACACGCAGGAGGTTGCCGCCGATCCAGTGCACCTTATGTACGTTTTAGAACAGGCTATTCGCCGTGAACAACTGCCCGGCGAGGTCGAGGAGCGGTATCTGGAATTCATCAAGGAAGAGCTTGGTCAGCGTTATGCTGAGTTCATCGGCAATGAGGTCCAGAAGGCCTACCTCGAATCCTATAACGAGTTCGGTCAAAATCTGTTTGATCGTTACGTCGCTTATGCTGATGCCTGGATCGAGGATCACGACTTCAAGGATCCCGATACCGGACAGTTGATGAGCCGCGAATTGCTCGATCAGGAACTCTCCAAGATCGAGAAACCTGCGGGTATCGCCAACCCCAAGGACTTCCGCTACGAGGTTATGAAATTCTCGCTTCGCGCACGCGCCAAGAACGGCGGCAAGAACCCGAGCTGGACAAGTTATGAGAAGATCCGCGACGTTATAGAGCGCCGCATGTTCAGCCAGGTTGAGGACTTGCTCCCCGTGATCAGCTTTGGCGCCAAGAAGGACGGCGATACTGAGAAGAAGCACGAAGACTTCGTGCAGCGTATGATCGACCGCGGTTACACTGCTCGACAGGTCCGCAGACTGGTGGAATGGTATATGCGCGTGAAGAAATCGAGCTGAGTGAGTGGCCGGTGCGCGCACCGGCCTCCGCAAAAAGGATGTTGCTGACCGATGCAGATCGTCGACCGGAGGCTCAATCCAAAGGCAAAGTCACTCGGCAATCGCCAACGCTTCATCCGTCGTGCCAAGGCCGAAATCAAGGAGGCCGTCCGCGAGGCGGTCAGAAGCCGCAAGGTTTCGGATATTGGCGCGGGGGAAGACGTACGAATTTCCTCTAAGAGCCTGCGTGAGCCTGTTTTCTCACTCGACTCCAAATCCGGCTCTCGCGATTTCGTGCTTCCCGGAAATAGCGATCTGGTTGTTGGTGACGCCATTCCAAAACCCCCGCCGGCAGGCGGGCGCGGCTCCAAGGGTAGCAAAGACGGCTCCGGTGAGGACGAGTTCGTTTTCTCGTTGTCGCGTGAGGAGTTCCTCGATCTCTTCTTTGAGGATTTACAGCTGCCGAACCTTGTCAAGGCGAAGCTAAAGTCGGTCAAATCCACCGAGCTTAGCCGGGCGGGTTTCAGTTCCGACGGTTCACCGTCGAAGCTCAATCAAGTGCGCACGATGCGCAATTCACTTGCTCGCCGCATTGCGCTGCATCGCCCGAGCCTGGCAACGCTTGAGCAGCTAAAAGAGGAAATCGCCGAGGCCGAGGCTGAATCGCCGCCCGACGAAAACTTGCTAGAAGAACTTCGCGCAAGGCATGCCCGCGTTGTTTGTCTACGTAAGACAGTCGCCTACCTCGACCCGTTGGATTTGAAATTTAACCGTTTTGAGCGTGTGCCGAAGCCGTCTACTCAGGCCGTCATGTTCTGCCTCATGGACGTTTCCGCTTCGATGACCGAGCGTCTGAAAGACCTCGCCAAGCAGTTTTATATGCTCCTCAATATCTTCCTGCGGCGCCATTACCGCGAGGTCCAGGTGGTCTTCATCCGCCACACTAATGTCGCCCAGGAAGTCGATGAGGAAACCTTCTTCTCCGGCCGCGAAACCGGTGGCACCGTGGTCTCGACCGCGTTTGTCGAAATGCAGCGGGTCATCAACGAGCGCTATCCGCTGTCTGATTGGAATATCTACGCGGCGCAAGCTTCCGACGGCCACAACTTCAGCGACGATATGGAAGAGTGCATGAGTATTCTCCAAAGCAGTCTTCTCTCGCAGTGTCAGTATTTCGCTTACATTGAAGTTGGCGCTCCCGACGATGGGCCCTATCCATCCAGTGAGGTTTGGGAGGGCTATGAAGATCTAATCGGTCAGCACGATAACTTTGCCATGCGCCGCGTCACCGAAGCCGGGGAGATATATCCGGTGTTTCGCAATCTCTTTTCCGACGAAAAGAGTACCAAAGGTTAGTCAAGAATAGGGCACATGCAGATCAACCCGACCAAGGCGACCTCGAAACTATTGTTTGATGGCGCGGACTGGACATTCGATCTGGTCAAGAAGGCCTACGACTCGGTGCAAGAAATCGGCGTCGGCGAATTGGGGCTCGACATTTACCCAAACGTCATCGAGGTCATCACGTCCGAGCAAATGCTTGATGCCTATGCCTCGATCGGATTGCCGCAGATGTACCGACACTGGTCGTACGGCAAGCACTTCGTCCGCGATGAGATGAATTACCGCCGGGGCTCCCAGGCGTTAGCCTACGAGCTCGTGATCAATTCCGACCCGTGCATCAATTACATTATGGAGGAGAACTCCATGACGATGCACACTCTGGTGCTGGCCCACGCGGCGATGGGCCACAATCACTTCTTCAAGAACAACTACCTGTTCCAGGAGTGGACGCGCGCCGACGCCATTCTCGATTATCTCGACTTCGCCAAGAGCTACGTCAGCCGCTGCGAGGAACTGCATGGTATGAATGCCGTCGAGCAGGTCCTCGACGACGCCCATGCACTAATGCAGCAAGGCATCAGCCGCTATCCCGGCTCCAACAAGCAGATGTCGCTTGCTCGCGAACGTGAGCGCGCATTGGCCCGTCACCTTTATGAAGAGCGCTCCTTCAACGATCTATGGCGCACGGTGCCCAAACAGCAGGTTCAGGAAAAGCCTGAAGGCGAGGAAGCACCAGCCTCCGGCGGCTCATCGCAGGTCCGACTGCCAGAGGAAAACCTACTCTACTTCCTTGAGAAGACCGCGCCGAAGCTGGAAGATTGGGAGCGCGAGCTATTGCGTATTGTCCGCAATCTGGCGACCTACTTCTATCCGCAGCGGCAGACCAAAGTGATGAACGAGGGCTGCGCGACGTGGACCCATTTCCACATTATGAACCGCCTGTACGATACGGGCCAACTATCCGAAGGCGCGATGCTTGAATTCCTGCATAGCCACTCGTCGGTGACGATGCAGCCAAGCTGGAATGATCGTCGGTTTTCCGGCCTAAACCCGTATGCGCTAGGGTTTGCCATAATGCGCGACATCGAGCGCATAGCTACCGAACCGACCAGCGAAGACAAGGACTGGTTTCCCGATATCGCCGGCAGCGGTGACCCCGTCGGCGAACTCAAACGGATCTGGGCTGAATTCAGAGATGACAGTTTCATCTTGCAGTACCTTTCGCCCAAGGTGATCCGTGACTTCCGTTTGTTTGGCATTCACGACGAAGCCCAATACCCGCACGTATTCGTTTCCTCGATCCACGATGAGCGCGGTTATCGGCGCGTACGCCAGAACTTGGCGCAGCAGTACTGCGTGTCCTCGCTTGATCCTGATCTGCAGATCATCGATGCCGATTTGCAGGGCTCGCGCCGCCTCGTAGTCTCGCACCGGGTGCGTAATGGAGTCATGCTTGAGCGGGCCAATTGCGAGCGCACGCTCTACCACCTCGCGCGGCTGTGGGGCTATCGCGTGAAGCTGGTCGAGGTCGACGCTGAGTCCGGTAAAGTCCTCAAGGAACATGAAAACCTGCGGATGCCCTGAGTGCGTCGGCGCCTGCCGGTTGCGCTCGCTGAGACGCTTTTTTGTGTAAAGCACGCGCGGCCGCAGGGGTATCTATGCGGCACAGGCACGTCGGCGCTGTTGTTACCCCGGCGCATGGTTCCTGCCAGCTGGCATCGAGAAGTGCCGTGCCCCGGCGGCTTTTGAGACCTTGCCAGGCCTTCGGCGAAGGCCAATTCCATGGATTGTCCGGGCCGAAATTCACTGACGGCTGTGGCCGAAACCGCGACACTGCTAAGAAAAGAACCTCCACGCCTTTTTGATGCGAATGCTGGCCGAACTGCTCTCCAATCGGCGCCTTTCGGTCAAAAGAAGCGTAGCAGCCGCTCGATATACTCCAGTTCATCTGTGGGCCGCTGAGCTTCGCCCAGCCGTTTGCGGAGCTCGTTGAGCAGTTCCCGAGCCCGCTGCACATCGATCTCATCGGGCACCTTGACCGAAGTTCCCTGGTCGGGACCGCGCGAGCGTTGCGGCCGGCCAAGCGGATCGCGCGGCGTTTCACCGTTCTGGCCATAACGCTGAGGCATGTTCTGCAGCATTTGCTGGGCCATTTGCTGCGCACCCTTCCGCAGTTGATCGAGGGCTCGCGACTGTTCCTGCGTGGCTCCG
>DAOUZE010000475.1 GCA_030665765.1 Filomicrobium sp. | reverse complement strand
ATTATTGCTTGAGACACCGCCTTCGGAAACTCAGCAAGCAGTGCCTTTTCCCGGGCATCGGCAGGGCGCTGGAAAGCGGATAGTTTTGATCGCTCGAAGAAGCTTTGGGTTCGTTTGTATAGCCCGTGATAAAGATTACGGTTGATCCATGCGAAATCGAACAGGTGAAGGATGGCTTCACGGACGCGTGGATCGGTGAAGGCTTTTCGGCGCGTGTTGAAAGCCAGTGCGTTCATCCCGGCGGGAAGACCGATGTCGAACTCCTGTCTCACAAGCTTGTAGCCGCCCCGCTCGTGCTCACCATAACCCTCAGCCCAACGGCCCGGATCGTCCTCGATACGGAGGTCGATCTTGCCCGATTTAAATGCCTCAAGCATCGCTGCATCGTCGCGGTAATATTGATATCGAACTTCATCGAAATTGAAGCGCCCGCGGGTGATCGGTTGGTCCTTCGCCCACCAGTTGGGGTCGCGCTTGTAGATTAAGCCGCGGCCCGGGTCGACACTCGAGATGGTGTAGGGGCCGCTGCCAACGGGTGGTGTCAGAGTTGTCTTTTGAAAGCTTGTCTCATCTAGCAAGTGGCTTGGCAGAACCGGCATTAACCCCAAGATCAACGGGAGCTCGCGGTCACCTGGCTCGAGTTCGAAACGAATCGTATTGTCAGAGACGCGGACGGCCTTGGTCACCTTCTTGTAGTAGGCGCGGTGGTTGGGACGGCCGTGATCGCGCAACGTTTTCCAAGAGAACAGAATATCGTCGGCATCGATCTGGTGGCCATCAGAAAACCGTGCCTCGGGATGAAGATGGAATGTAATTGAGCTGCGGTCGTTTGGGACATGGATCCGTTCGGCAATATGTCCATAGAGCGTGAACGGTTCGTCGAGGCCGCGCGTCAGCAGGCTTTCATATAGGAAATCGCGAAGGCCGGCTGCTGGTTGGCCCTTGATGATCATGGGATTAAGTGTGTCGAAGGAGCCTAAGATGCCAATGTGGACAACGCCGCCTTTTGGGGCGTTTGGGTTGACGTGGGCGGGGTGACTGAAGTCTTCAGGCAGCAGGGCAGTGCCGTGCATGGCGATAGCATGCTGCGATGATTGAGTTGCTACGCTGTCGGCCGGGGCGGCCGTCTCTGCGTTGGCAGGTGGGCCGTGTTGCAACGTCAGGGCGATGAATGCCGCCAGGGCCGATAGGTACAATCTATATTGAAATCTCATGTGCGAGGTTCGCTCCAAGTGTCTGTGGGCGCGATTTTTGTGAACAGTTGGTTTTGAAACGGTTGGCTTGACAGTAGTGCTGGAAACTAGGCCGTTTCTAGGATTACTACTCATTAAATCTTGGCTCTATTGGAGGTTTTACGTGGCGTGATAGGCGCGAGCGACAAACCAGCAGCGAAATTGAGCAGGACAGGTTCCAATTCGGTCACGGAGTTGCCTCAATCACGGCCTTAACAGCCAGTTGAGGGCGCGTTGCGCGTCCGGACCTGCGCGCCAAGAGGTGTTGTCAGTGGGGCTGAGCTGGCGGGACCAGCTCTCAAACAAAAGGTCGATAGCTCTTATGATGCAACGGATTTTCAACTCGCAGAGTTATGCGCTCGGCGCTGCACTACTCATCGCCGCGGCCGGCTCGATTGCCCCGGCTTCTGCTCAAGCGAAGAAAGATGCTCAAAAACAGAGCGCTTGGGTGAAGCTATGTGAGAAGGCCCCAGTCGTCGAGGCGGCGAAGGATGGGAAGAAGGCGAAAGTCGAAAAAGAGATTTGCCTAACTCATCATGAGCGTCTCGATGGAAATACAGGCATGGTTCTCGTATCCGCGGCCGTTCGTAAGGTGGCTGGCCAGGACAAACAGAGTTTGATGGTGATGGTGCCGCTCGGCATGGCTATTCCTGCTGGCGTCCGAGCTGCTGTGTACACGCCTGCGCAGTGGGCGCGCGCAGCGAAGAACGAGAAGGTAGCGGATAAGGATCTCAAGCCGTTCGCTCTCAAGTATTCGCTATGCCATCCAGCTGGTTGCACCGCTGAGACAGAGGCAACATCGGAACTCATCACGAGCCTAAAGAAGGGTGGTGGCCTGATGGTTCTGGCTATGAACGCGCAAACCCAGCCGATCGGTTTCCCCATTCCGCTTGATGGATTTACAGCAGCCTACGACGGTAAGCCGATTGACAACAAGGCCTACGCTAAGGCCCGCGGTCAGCTCATGGCGCAGATCCGTGAGCGTCAAAAGAAGGCTTTTGATGACTACCAAGCTAAGAAGAAGACCGAGGGTGAAAAGAAAAAGTAGCGTCTCGGGCCTTCCGTGCCGGACTTGGAATGAAACCCCGCTTGGCATGCTGCTGGGCGGGGTTGATTTTTTGTCGAACAGGCAAGGACGTTACGCCCGGCAACCGTGTTTGCAGCGTGATCATGGACGCTTTGGCAGGTGTGCTCCGCGTGATGGTTCGGAGCGGAAAAAGACGTAAACGGCGGCTGCCGGTAACATTGTATGTGT
>DAOUZE010000049.1 GCA_030665765.1 Filomicrobium sp. | reverse complement strand
GATGGTGTGGACGTTAGCGATCTGGCGCGGGGCCTCGGCCGCCGTCCGCTCGAGCCCCGACAGTTCGGGGTAAGCGGGAGAAATTGCCCGCGCGAACTCGGATAGATCGCCTACGAAGCCGATCCAGACCAACGCCCCGGCGACATTAAAGAGCGTATGCACGAGCGCAGCGCGAACAGCCGGGCGCGGCTTTCCGATCGATGCCAGTCCGGCAGTCACGCAGGTGCCGACATTGGCACCGAGCGAAATGGCGATCGCCGCCTCGAGGCTGAGCAGGCCCTGTCCGGCCATGACAATCAGGATACCGGTGGTCGCCGAGGAGGACTGCACGACGGCGGTAAATGCAGCCCCGACGAGGGCCGCCCACAGCGGATGATCGAGTGAGACCATAAAGTCCAGGAACGGCTGATAAGCGCGTAGGGGGTACATCGCTTCGCTCATGATGCCCATGCCGAAGAAGATCAGGCCCAGCCCCAGGACTATCAGGCCGTATTGGCGCCAGTCCTCCCGCCTTGCCATGAACGAGACGAAAAACCCGGCAGCGAGGATCGGCAGAGCGATCTTGGTGACCTTAAAGGCGAGGATCTGGGCGGTGATGGTCGTTCCGATGTTTGCCCCAAGGATGACCGCAACGCTCTGCGAAGTCGACATCAGCCCGGCCGAGATAAAGCCCACCAGAAGCACCGTCGTCACCGAAGACGACTGGATGATGGCGGTTACCACGGCGCCCGTCGCGATGCCCAGAAATCGGTTGCTGGTCATCCTACTGAGCAGGGACTTCATGTAGTCGCCGGCCACGCGCTTGAGCGCTCGGGTCATGATGTCCATGCCGAATAGGAACAGCGCGAGCCCGCCGACCAACCCGGTGGCGAGCGCGAGCGCGTCGAACTCCCCGCTCACGCGGCCGCCTCCAGCGCTGTCTTCACTACGACGACGGTAATGCGACAGGTGCGCGCGGCCCAGCTTATGTCGTATTGGGCAGCACCAGAGACGTCGACCATCCCATAGATTGGCGCGTTCACTGTGGCTGGGTCGGTGGTCACGGCAACATGATCCCTCGCATCATGAAGAAGAACATCGCCGCAAGGATCCCGGCTAGTGGCACTGTGATCAGCCAGGCAGCAGCGATCCGCAGCAGGAGAGAGCGCTTGACGAGTTCGAGCCGATGGATCCGGCGAAGGCCCTTGCGCTCGCCCTTGTCTAACAGTTTGGTGCCATTCGTCCGTTTCAATTCGCGCAGCATCTCACCCTTATTGGTCACGTCGGCGGCCTCGAAACGCTCGAGGAATTCGGCGACGGCCTCGGGCCTGTCTGCCTCGTGGTGGGCCCGGATCTCCTCGATCGTACGCGCGTAGCTTACCTTCAGGTATTCTCGCAGGAAGCCAACGCCGAAGACCCCACCCACGGCGATATGGGTCGAGCTAACCGGCAGGCCGAGCTGTGAGGCGACAATGACCGTGATGGCTGCTGCCATGGCGATGCAGAAGGCTCGCATCGAGTCGAGTTCAGTGATCTCCGAGCCGACCGTGCGGATAAGTTTCGGCCCATATAGCGCAAGCCCGAGAGAGATGCCGAGCGCGCCGACGAGGAGCACCCAAAATGGAATCGCCGCCTTGCTAGCAACGCTGCCGCCAACGATGGCCTCGCTAATTCCTGCGAGGGGCCCGACTGCGTTAGCGACATCGTTGGCGCCGTGGGCGAAGCTGAGTAGCGCCGCTGCGAATATGAGAGGAACGGTAAAGAGCACATTTACATTCTCTTTCTGGTTCGCCAGGCCACTGGCCATCCTCTGGATGTAGGGTCGAACCAGCATGTAGACCGCACAGGCCACGCCGAAGCCGACGATAGCGGCCATTGGGAACGAGACCTTCCAAATCTGCTTTATGCCCTTGAGCATCAGATAGGTACCGAAGGCCCAAGCCATGACGGCGATGAGCAGCGGCACGACGCGCCGTGCGGACCCCATAACGTCGTTCTGGTAGGTGATCGTGCGCTTGATCAGGTACAGGAAGGCCGCAGCGATGATCCCGCCAAGTACCGGCGAGATCAACCAGCTTGCCGCGATCTGGCCGACCATTCCCCAGTCGGCGATCCGCCAGCCGCCCGCCGCGATGCCCGCACCAAGAACGCCGCCGACGATCGAGTGCGTGGTCGAGACGGGCGCTCCAATCGCTGTCGCCACATTAAGCCAGAGAGCGGCGGCAAGTAGCGCAGCCATCATGAGCCAGATGAAGGTGTCAGGGTTCGCGATCAGAGCCGGGTCAATGATACCCTTCTTGATGGTACCGACGACGTCACCACCGGCAATCAGCGCTCCGGCGGATTCGAAGATAGCAGCTATGACGATCGCCCCGACGAGCGTTATCGCACGTGAACCAACGGCCGGGCCGACATTGTTGGCGACATCGTTTGCGCCAATATTCATCGCCATGTAGCCGCCGATCATGGCAGCAATCACTAGCAGGACGCTGTGGCCACCCGCTTTCGCCTGTACGATGGCGAACAGCATGATGCAGACGATAAAGAGCAGGGCCGTGCCGAAGCGAAATAGCTCGGCGCGATTGAGCTCGACTGCCTTCTCGATCTTTCTGACTCTGATCATGAACTTGCCGCAGTCGCCTCCCTTGACACCGGTTCGTAGGGTGTCCGTCTCCGTGCACCGAACTTTTCAGTATTGACTGATCCCATTTAGAGGTCATGATCCAGGTCAAGCTCTCTTAAGCAATTTGCTCAATCTGTCCAGTGAGTTGTGACGGTGAACAGCAGGGCACATGTTGATTGCTGCCTCTCGTCACCACTTGCTTTTGTCAGCAGCTTGTCAACTCGTCCGGGGATATGTCGCTGTCCGTGACTGGGCGGCTGGCCCTGATCAGTAAACCTGAATTGTTCGGAACTGAACAGAGCGCGTTTCTGGCTCATTGGAGTAAAAATAACATTCTGACATTTGCAATCGACAAAGACTATTTCTGGCAAGACCCATTGACCACCAAATCGCGCATGATACTCGTGCATTAAGCAAGCCATACCCGCTACATGCACTATGGTAAAAGCTTCGTGGAAGTGGTGGAGGGGTTAGACCGTGTCGCAGCAGCCGTGTTGTTCGCAAAGCATGATGAGAGCGCCACTAGAGGTCTACTACCGTGGAGTAAACGGAGTCCTTGGGTCGCTAAACTTGTAAGAGAGCAACTTACGGATCAGCGCTCATATTGCGTGGTGAACAGTATCAAATCGATCATCGTGCCAAATATGGTGAGCCTTGGAACGGACGCTTCGGAGAACATTGCCATGAACCAGAACAACCTTCAAAAGTACTTCACCCGGCTAGGGCCAATTCTTGCCGTAGGAGGGGGCGTCTGCATGATCCTTCTCGTCCTATGGCTGCTAGGCGCCTTCTGATCTCGCGAAGCTGTGCGGCTTCATGTCGTTGTAAAGCGTTGTTTGCGTTTATTGGTGATGTTGTGGAGATCTTAGGCGGCTATCGTGTTGATGGTGCTGAAAGGTAACCTCTAGCCTACGTCTATAGTTTAGATCGAAAGGAGCTGCCCGCCGTAGGGCATCTCGGACTGACGAAAGATGAGGCCAGACGTGTCGCTTCAAACAGCGCAAAGCGGCCTAAACTCTCGAGCCGCTTGAACCATGAATAAGATGTACATGGGATACAATGCTTGACTGTCGCATTCGGCTCGCAGCCCAGGTCCTGCCCCTCAAGCGCCGCCCCACATACAATGAACGCAAGACGCAGCGCCCCACGTGACTTGCGGCAGTTGGTGGGCGACACAGCATGCCGCTGCAGCACGCTCAAGCAGAGATTGTTCTCTTCAGGCCAGGAGCGATGAGTCAGTGGTGCCGCCGCGCAGCCCGAAAGCACACAAAAGCGCAGCTTATTGCGAGAACGGTAAGTTACCACGGAGTCTGCTCGAGAACATCACACACTATATCGCTGCATAGGCGTTGCGTCGTACTTCGCGAAGGGCCGTTGCTCGCTAATTGCCCTGTCGATACTCGCCGGCTGAAACAGACAGGCAAGCTGTTCAAGCACTTCGATGTGTGTGGAATTTGATGGTCCAGTTAATCAGCCAGCTACTGGCCGTTTCAAACTATTGGTCTCCTCCAGGGCTACGTGGAATGACGATGCTCGAAATGCGAAGTTGGTTGCTGTTTGATTATCGGCAAAATTGTATACGAATGTGAGTAATAACTCGAGCCGGGAACAGGTTCATGAATGATAGTCGTACGTTTCGATACATAACACTCGACCCAAAGGAGTTGCATCGCCACATTGAAAGCCAGGTTGCTCCGATAAGAACAACAGCAGTCGATCCAGTAGTAGATTTCAGGCGAGAACCCATGGCGTAGCCTCACCCGGTCGCGTCGCCATTTTGAGAATTTGACGAAAGCCTTGGCTTCCCCGGTACTTCATTGTCTGGATTAGATAGAGATGCGTCGGTCGATGCACAAAGCGATCGATGGCTCACCATAATGACCTCTGCTTTGGACGCTCCAAATCGATGACACTTAAAAGGCCGACTTCCGCACTGCTGTTGCTATAATCTCGGAGGTACCCAAGCTGTTCCAATCGGCGCCAATGCACCAACTTCATCTGCGAACCAACGTCGTTTGCGGCGATTATTTTATTGCGACCGACAAAACTTGCACCAGACTGGCGGAACATCGGATACTTCGGGACGTCAACAACTGTGTCGGTGCTGGGGGAACGTTTGCGCATAGGGATTTCTTTTATCTAGTCCATAATTTTGGTTGGGCACCGCAGTCGATGCAAGGTTCTGCGGTCGAAGGCTCTCCACAAACCGTTCCAGGAGTATGCCTGTGCCGGGTCCGAGTCGCGTCGCAGAAGAGGAGGATTCTAGATCAAGTCCCGTAACATCTGACGAGCAAGGTAAATGTTGAGTTGTATGTCCTTCGTGCATGCTCGGGCAGAGGCCGTCGTAATAGAAGCGTTGTCGGCGGGGGAACTCACCATCGGCAACTTTCAGGGGAAGGCGCCAGCGATGCACGAGGCGCTGGTTTGTGATGCAGAGGATGATGAAGCAACGCCAGAGGATTTCGTCGCCCTGATTCCGGATGGGCTTGCGTCGTATTTCAGCAACCTCCATGCGGCTTGCCGAAAGCTACTGGCCGAGACGGAGGCCCAGCCCAGATTGCATAAACTTGCCGAACACGTGCGCCCAAAGAACATAATCCTTCGGAGCCACCCGCTGGAAGTTATCCCGTGCTACCCGACCACACTGGACCATTAGCTCTTCAAATCTCTGCGGGCGTTGCGTGAGTGGAAAGAGGCACGGTTAAAGACTTTAGAAGCCGCAGAGGAGCCGGTTGACGCAGTCGCGTAGTGAATGTGATCTCAAATGGGTTCGTTTCGCAAAGGCTCTGGTTGCAATAAAGACGGGACTGGAGGATGTCGCCAGTTTCCGCGTAAGCTGCTCTGCTATGGGTCACACAGCCAAGACGGAAAAGGGGCGGGATTGGCGCCAGCCTGGAAGAAGCCACTCAGGGCTGTTTCAACTTGTTGCCCATCAACAGTGGCGACCTGCCAAGACTGACGAGGGCTTCATCCCTGAGCCTCAGTGGGGAGCGGATAGCGCTGTCGCGTTCGGCCCTTAGCTCGTCTTCTAGGAACCGGAGTTCTTGGCCGGACGCGTTTAACTGGGTAATCACCTTTTCGGTAGGCTGGTGTCTCACGGCTACCAACGCCCATAAAATGGCAGCGCGCGTACCTGACTTGCAATGGGCGAAGATCGGTCCTGGCAGCTCGATCAAAGCCCGCTCGAACCGGTCGATGGCGTCTGCCTCAAAGATCGCGTTGTTCTCCGTCGGTGTATGGATGTAACCGAGGCCGGAGGCTGCAGCCAGCCCGGCAGCCTCTTCAGCCCGCAGGAAATCTTCATCTTCTGTATCCGGTCGCGCGTTGATGACTGCGCGGAAACCGGCCCCGCTGATGCGCGCAAAATCGTCCGCGTCGATCTGCGGTCCTATCGCGAACTGCGCCGATATGTAGTTTGGTTTGAACACGCCGGCAGCCGCCTCATTGACCGAGCAGATCACGCACCATGGGTCTGCAGATCCGAATTTCTTGCATTGTGTTTGACGATCTCCGACTATACTTTTGCGTTTCGCCTTCGAGAACAAGTAGATGATGGGAGGGCAATGTGATAGACGGAGCGGACGCTGAAATTTTGAGGTTGCTCCAGCCGGACGCAACTCTATCTGTTGCCGAGGTTGCCAAGCGGACCGGCCTGCCTTTGCAGGAATGTGCAGATCGCATCAGCCAGCTCGAGGCCAACGGTGTCATCAAAGCGCGCGTCACCCTTGTTGATCCGCGCAAGGCCGGAACGGGCGTCACCGTGTTTGTGGCCATCACCACTTTGGAGCACAGCAAAGAATGGCTCGATCGCTTTCATACCGCTGTCCAGGAGTTTCCTGAGGTCGTGGAGTTCTACCGCATGAGCGGCGCCGTGGACTATCTGCTGCGCGTTGCCGTATCAGACATCGACGGCTATGACGCCTTCTACAAGAAGCTCATCGCGATCACCAACTTAAAGGACATCAGCTCGACGTTTGCGATGGAGCAGATCAAGTTCACTACTGAACTCCCCCTGCGCGCCAGCAGCCAGGAATAACGATTAAAATTAGTTTGTCGTGGGAGTGCTGCTGGTGAACACAGCCAGACGGCATGCCGGATGATCTCGACTGG
This sequence comes from Filomicrobium sp., assembly GCA_030665765.1. Taxonomy (GTDB): domain Bacteria; phylum Pseudomonadota; class Alphaproteobacteria; order Rhizobiales; family Hyphomicrobiaceae; genus Filomicrobium. The sequence continues at coordinate 9,509 of DAOUZE010000049.1, read as the reverse complement.
AAAACGGTGACGGCGACAGCAGGGATTGTGAATCGGCCACTGATACCGCACGAGCTCAGTGCGAAGGTTACTGTGACATCCCCCTTAGACACCAACTAGAATGATGGCACAGTATTAAGCGGCCGGCCCCCCTAGGGAAATGTTGTCCAGGAAATCGCTTTTTATTACAAATTGATAATATGGATTTCAAGACGCGGGGCGTACAAACGTCTGCAGGTAGTTCAGAAGAACCGGCATATGCCAGGATTTTCTGCGGCCACCTCAATTTTAAATGGGAGGACTGCCTAATGAGTCTATTCGACGATAACGTCAGCCGCCGCGGCATCTTGAAGACGGGCCTTGTCGGGGCTGCCGTCGCGACAGCACCGTTCCACTTCGTTCGCGGTGCTGGTGCTGCCGACTATCTCAACATGCCGAAGGGCAAGAGCGTGATTTTCGGCTTCAACGTGCCGCAAACCGGCGCCTATGCCGACGAGGGGGCCGACGAACTTCGTGCCTATAAGCTCGCGGTTCAGCATATCAACGGCGAAGGCGACGGCGGCATGCTGAACACCTTCACCTCAAAAGCGCTGAAAGGAAACGGGGTCAACGGAAAGAAGGTTGAATTCGTTACCGGTGATACGCAGACTAAGTCAGACGCCGCTCGCGCATCTGCCAAGCGCATGATTGAAAAGGATGGCGCCATTATGATCACCGGCGGTTCGTCGTCCGGTGTTGCTATCGCCGTCCAGGGACTATGTCAGGAAGCTGGCGTGATCTTCATGGCCGGTCTGACCCACTCAAACGACACGACAGGCAAAGACAAGAAAGCCAACGGCTTCCGGCACTTCTTTAATACCGAGATGTCAGGCGCCGCACTTGCCCCGGTGCTAGAAAAAGCATTCGGCACCGACCGCACCGCTTACCACCTGACCGCCGACTACACTTGGGGATGGTCGCAGGAAGGCTCCATCAAGAAGTACACAGAAAAACTTGGTTGGAATACCGCGTCGGCGGTCCGCACGCCTCTCGGTGCCGGCGACTTCTCGCAATACATCACGCCGGTTCTTAACTCGGGCGCCGACGTACTGGTCCTCAACCACTATGGTAAGGACATGGTTAACTCGTTGACACAGGCCGTTCAGTTTGGTCTGCGCGACAAGCAGGTCAACGGTAAGGACTTCGCGATCGTCGTGCCGCTTTACAGCCGCCTCATGGCGCAGGGTGCCGGTAAGAACGTTCAGGGTATCTTCGGTTCGACCAACTGGCATTGGTCGCTGCAGGATGAAGGCTCAAAAGCGTTCGTGAAATCGTTCGGCCAGGCCTACGGCTTCCCACCCTCGCAGGCTGCGCACACCTGCTACGTACAGGCAATCCTCTATGCAGATGCCTGCCAGCGTGCTGGCTCGTTTGCACCTTGCGACGTCGGAAAGGCTCTCGAAGGCTTTAAGTTCGACGGAATGGGCAACGGTGCGACCGAATACCGAGCAGCAGACCATCAGTGCTTTAAGGACGTGCTCGTCGTGAAGGGTAAAGAAAACCCGACCACCAAGTTCGACGTTCTTGAGGTCGTTGAGGTGACCCCGCGCGCACAAGTGGAATACCCGCCTGAATTACTGGGTGGGCAGCTTGGTTCCTGCAACAACGGTGCATAAGGCTGACTAGCCAGCCCAAAACCTGATCTCCGGCCGTACACAGCGCAACTGCAATGATTGCGACCAGGACGGCCGGAGAGCTTTAAGCCGCTCAAATGGCACTAGCTGTAATTCCTGGATTGGAGTGCGCAAGATGGATGCCATCCTGCTTCAGATCCTCAATGGCCTGGACAAAGGCGCTGCCTACGCACTGATTGCGCTCGGGCTAACGCTTATCTTTGGAACGCTCGGCGTCGTGAACTTTGCTCATGGCGCATTATTTATGCTGGGTGCCTTCTGCGCTGTTACCGTGGGCAAGTTAGTTAACTACCAGGTCGTAACCCTTGATCCCACACGGACCACGCCGTGGGGCACACCTGTAGAAATCAGAACCCCTATCGTACAGGAGTGGTTCGGTGATTTCGGCGCATTCATGGTCGAGTATTCAGTCCCGCTCTCTATACTGTTCGCTATTCCGATAATGCTCCTAATCGGTGTGATCATGGAGCGAGGACTGATCCAGTTCTTCTACAAGCGGCCGCACGCTGATCAAATTCTAGTCACCTTCGGACTGGCAATCGTCATCCAGGAGATCATCAAAGCGCAGTTCGGCGCTAACCCGATACCGCAGGCGGCGCCCGACTTGGTTGCCGGTTCGGCAGACATCGGTGTCTTGCTCGGCTTTGATCCAGGAACAGTCGTCTACCCCTATTGGCGCATCATCTATTTGTTGTTCTCAGCCCTTTTAATAGGCTGTGTTTTCGCCTTCCTGCAGTTCACCACCTACGGCATGGTCGTGCGCGCGGGCATGGCAGACCGTGAAACGGTTGGGCTACTAGGTATTAATATTCAGCAGCGATTTACGGTTGTCTTCGGTTTGGCGGCGGTTGTCGCCGGGCTAGCCGGTGTAATGTACACGCCCATATTGCCGCCCGACTACCATATGGGGATGGATTTCCTTGTCCTCTCCTTCGTTGTCGTTGTTGTCGGGGGCATGGGGTCGTTGCCCGGTGCTGTAGCTGCCGGCCTTCTTCTGGGTGTTCTCCAGTCCTTCGCCTCGATGAATGAGGTTAAGAACATTCTGCCTGGCATCGATCAGATCATTATTTATCTCGTCGCCGTCGTCATCCTGCTTGTACGTCCAAGAGGACTGATGGGCCGCAAAGGCGTGATGGAGAGCTAAAACATGTCGCAGAACTTGGGGAAAATCAGGTCGCCGCTCGACATGGAGCCGCTGGCTATAGAAGTTCACGACGTGGAATCGGCGTCGCGTAGTAGGTCGGCCCGCAACGACCTTATATTGATCTGCGTGTTTTCCGCCGTCGTGCTGGCTAGCCCATGGCTGTTGGCGCCATTCGGCGCTGCCTATCCCGACTTGCTCCAGCGCTTTTGCATCTTTGGCATCTTTGCTATCGGCTTCAATATTATGTTCGGCCTAACAGGATACTTGTCCTTCGGCCACGCAGCCTTCCTGGGCATTGGTTCCTATGCCGCCGTCTGGTCGTTCAAGTTGTTGACGATGAACGTCATACCGGCCGTGATGTTCGGTGTCCTTTGTGCCGGGCTGTTTTCGGCATTGATCGGCTATGTGTGTTTGCGGCGCGCCGGCATCTACTTCTCTATTCTGACACTGGCGTTTGCGCAGATGTCTTACAATCTCGCCTATTCAGTATTGACGCCGATCACCAATGGCGAGACGGGGCTGCAGCTGACGCTGAACGATTCCCGCGTGCTAGATGCGGCCTCCGGCATCGATCCTACGTCTAGTCTCCCGGTCACGAATCTGTTCGGCATGAAGATGAGCGGCTATCCCGGGTTCTACCTTTGCGCCATCGTCCTCATCATCTCCTTTTACATCTCGATCCGAATTTTTCGATCGCCATTCGGAATGATGTTGCGAGGCATCAAGACGAACCAGAACCGCATGTCTTACACTGGCATTAATACACGTCCTTACCTGCTTGCGGCCTTCGTTGTGTCTGGGATGTACGCCGGACTTGCCGGATCACTGATGGCTGTCACTGACCCATTAGCAGGTGCAGAGCGCATGCAGTGGACAGCGTCAGGCGAAGTAGTGCTGATGACCATCCTCGGTGGCGCGGGAACTCTACTCGGTCCGGTCCTAGGCGCCGGCGTCATTAAGTATTTCGAGAATATATTCTCTTCCTTCAACGCGCAGACCCTGCATTCGGCGTTTTCCTTCCTTCCCGATGGCCTAGCCGAATTTATGGTAACAATTACGCACCCGTTCGTTGGCGAGGGCTGGCATCTGACACTGGGCGTGTTGTTCATGCTGATCGTCATTTTCCTCCCGGGCGGATTGATGGAAGGTGCTCAGCGTATCGGCAATATGTTCTCTGGCAGCGGCGGCAAATCGGAGGCCGAATCCCCGGCCGAACAAACAAAGCCAGCAGAATGAAGAGGGGGTGGTAAATGGCTATCCTGGAAGTTTCCGGAGTGAACAAGAGCTTTGGCGGCCTCAAGGCACTTACAGATGTAAACTTGAGTATCGAGCAGAGCTCTGTTCACGCCATCATCGGTCCGAACGGGGCCGGTAAATCCACGCTACTTAACTGTTTGATCGGCAAGTTGGAGCCAGACAGCGGTGTCGTCAATTTCGACGGCACGTCGCTACTCGGCGGAATTACGCCCTATAACATCAACCAGCTGGGCGTATGCCGTGTCTTCCAGACCCCAGAAGTTTTCGGTGACATGACCCTATTGGAAAACGTCATGATCCCGTCGTTTGCCAAACGTGACGGCAACTTCCGGTTCAATGGTTGGGGGGCTGTCGCAAAACGCGGCGAAGTGAATGATGAAGCCCTAGCCATGCTTGAGGAAGTCGGATTGGTGGAGCAGCGCAACGTCATCACCAACGCGCTTTCACGAGGCGACAAGCGTCGTCTGGAACTTGCCATGTGTCTCATCCAGCACCCGAAGCTCTTGCTCTTGGATGAGCCGACCGCGGGGATGTCACGGGCCGACACCAACAATACGATCGAACTTCTGAAAAAAATCGGTGAGCGTGGAATAACGAAGATCATTATCGAGCACGACATGCACGTCGTGTTTTCCCTAGCCGATCGCATTTCCGTTCTCGCTCAGGGGACTGTCATCGTCGAGGGTGAGCCGGAATCCATCAAAGGTGATCCGCGAGTCATCGAAGCATACCTTGGAGGAGAACTGGGATGACGATGGACGCCGAGACGGCCCAAGGCGCTTCTGCCGCAGACCAAAAAGAGAGTGCTTACTTCTCCTGCCGCGACATACACGCCTATTATGGAGAAAGTTACATCGTACAAGGCGTTTCTTTCGGCATTGCCGAAAGCGAAATCGTTGCATTGCTAGGTCGCAATGGAGCCGGCAAAACCAGCACGCTTAGGACGATAGCGCGCATGGACAACCCTAGCCTGAATGTCGGCGAAATATATCTTAACGGCAAGGCCATACACAAACTGTCTGACTATCAGGCCGCGCGGGAAGGCATACAATTGGTGCCGGAGGACCGCCGCATTATTCCTGGCCTTACCGTCGAAGAGAATCTCGTGTTAGCGCAAATCGCCGAGCCGAAGGGCTGGGAGCTGGACCGTATCTACGATCATTTCCCGCGGCTTGCCGAACGCCGAAAGCAGGAAGGGGTGACACTATCCGGTGGCGAACAGCAGATGCTGTCCGTCGCACGCGCGCTTGCCCGTGAGATTAAACTGCTGCTTCTGGATGAACCCTACGAGGGCCTTGCTCCAACCATCGTTCATGAGATCGAAAAGATCCTGCAAGAAGTCAAACAGGCCGGAATTACCACGATCATTGTCGAGCAGAACGCCGTTGCCGCTCTCAAACTCGCCGACAGCGCGATCATCTTGGATACCGGACAAGTCGCGTTCACCGGCAGCGCTCAGGAAGTTCTCGACAATGAGGAACTCCGCCATGAATACCTTGCAATTTAGCCTTTAGGCATTGGGTCCTGATCTAATCGATTGGGCCGAGCCAGGCTGCAAAGCGTGCGGCCTGACCAAAAGCGAATAACAGCCTGTCGCCTGGAAAGTGACCGGCCGACAATGGACAACCCGCAGATTGTCCGTTCCGTGAAAGGAAACAATGATGACCAAATCAGTCCTGATCGTTGATGACGAAAGCTATATCGTCAAATCCTTGAGTTTCGTCATGAAGAACGCTGGATTCGAGACTTATTCAGCGGGCGATGGAGAAGAGGCGCTTCAGAAACTCGACGAGATGGTTCCCGACCTCGTCATCCTGGACGTCATGATGCCCAAGCTGGATGGGTTCGAAGTCTGCAAAGCAATACGCGCTAACCCAGCGTGGTCCTCGACCAAGATCATAATGCTTACGGCCAAGGGCCGAGATTCTGAGCGTGAAAAGGGACTGGCTTTGGGTGCCGATGATTATTTAACGAAGCCGTTCTCAACACGTGATATTTTGAAACGCGTGCAGGAGATGATGAACGAAGAACGTAAAGCGAGCTAGCTGAGGGTGCACCGGTCGAACATAAACTGTCTAACGTCTGTATTAAGGGCATGGCAATGAACACAAGCCATCTACTGGGCGAACGACTAGTTGCATTGTTCCTGCTTGCCGTATTGCTGCTTAATCCACCGCTTCTCTTGATCTTTGACTCGTCCAACTCAGTCGCGCAGGTTCCCACACTTTATTTGTATCTATTCGTCGTCTGGGCCTTGATTATCAGTCTTCTGGCAATTGTCACGGAATTCACCCCTTCCCCTACTGATGATGAGCCTTCCACGGATGAAGAACTGCAAAGCTCAGGATCCAGAGATCCTGAAGGGGCGTAAAAGCGGTGTTGCAAGGCTGGATCATAATTGCCGTCGCCTGCCTCTACCTTTGCATTCTGTTTGCTATCGCATATTGGGGCGATAAGCGCGCCGATCAGGGCCGCAGCATCATCTCCAACCCTTACATCTACGCCCTGTCGATTGCCGTCTACTGCACGTCCTGGACCTTTTACGGCAGTGTCGGCCGAGCCGCCTCTAATGGTGTAGGTTTTCTGCCGATCTATCTCGGCCCCACGCTGACTTTCATTCTTGGCTGGTTCCTTTTACGGAAGATGATCCGTATTTCGAAGGTCAACCGCATAACATCTATTGCAGACTTTATTGCGTCTCGATACGGCAAGAGCGCGACGCTGAGCGGCCTCGTCACGATAATCGCTGTAGTGGGCATTATGCCCTACATCTCGCTGCAGCTTAAAGCGGTTTCCACAAGCTTCACAATGCTGCTGCAGTATCCATACGTTGGGAGTGTGGCATCGTCCGCGCAGAGCGTTTCGATTTACGCCGATACCGCCTTCTACGTTTCGGTGCTCCTCGGGACGTTCGCCATTCTTTTTGGCACCCGCCATATTGACGCTAGCGAGCACCATGAAGGCATGGTCGCGGCGGTCGCCTTCGAATCCGTTGTAAAACTCCTGGCCTTTCTTGCCGTCGGCCTGTTCGTCACGTTCGGTATGTATGACGGCATCGGTGATATATTCGAAAAGGCGCAAGCCTCCGAAAAGCTTGCAACCCTTTTTACAGTCGAGGGATCTGGCGGTTACACGAGTTGGGTATCGTTGACCCTTCTATCTATGGCCGCCATTATCTTCCTGCCCAGGCAGTTCCAGGTCACGATTGTCGAATGTGTCAATGAAGCGCATCTAAAAAAGGCGATCTGGCTCGTCCCCCTCTATCTTTTCCTAATCAATATTTTTATTCTGCCGATCGCATTTGGCGGCCTGTTGCGGTTCCCTGACGGCACAGTAAATGCTGATACATTTGTGTTGACGCTGCCGATGGCTGAAAGACAGGAGGCACTCGCGCTGTTCGCCTTCATCGGTGGGTTGTCGGCGGCAACGGCCATGATAATCGTCGCGACGGTGGCGCTTAGCACGATGGTCTCTAACGATCTGGTGATGCCGTTCCTTCTGCGGACACGCAGACTGCATCTTTCCGAGCGGACTGACTTAAGCGGCCTGATTCTGTCGATCAGGCGGATCACGATCGCATTTTTGCTCTTGCTCGGATATGTCTATGTCCGGCTCATCGGCGACTCCTATGCTCTCGTCTCAATCGGGCTTGTCTCATTTGCAGCGGCCGCCCAATTCGCACCGCCGATCTTGGCGGGTATGTATTGGAAGCGTGGCACTCGTGCGGGTGCCTTTGCGGGATTGACCGCAGGCTTCGTAGTCTGGGCCTACACGCTACTCATTCCCTCGTTTGCGCGTTCGGGCTGGATTCCCGCCTCCTTCCTCGAGGAAGGGCCGTTCGCTATTGAGATGCTAAAGCCTTATTCGTTGTTCGGGCTACAGGGCCTGGACCCGATCAGTCATGCGCTGTTTTGGACACTTTTCTTCAACGCTGGTCTTTTCGTCCTTGTTTCGCTGTGGACGTCGAGAAGTGTAATTGAACGCAGTCAGGCTATGCAGTTCGTTGACGTTTTCCGGGAAAGCTCGAATGGTCACCGGGTTTGGCGCGGAAACGCTGCTGTTGGGGAGATCAAACAGCTGGTGGCGCGTTTTGTAGGTGAGGCGCGGATGCAGGATGCGTTTGGTCGATATGAGCTGTCGTTGGGACGGAAATTGGCCGACAATAATGCAGCTGATGCCAACATTGTAGCGTTCGGTGAGCGCCAGCTTGCCGGAGCGATTGGCGCGGCAAGCGCCCGGATAATGATAGCCTCTGTCGTCCGTGAGGAACTTCACGATATCGATGAGATGATGGAGATGCTCGACGAAGCTTCTCAAGTCATCGAGTACAGCCGTCGGCTCGAGCAGAAGTCGCGCGAACTACAGGTCGCGACAGACGATTTGAAAGCAGCATACTCGCGACTAAAGGAACTCGACCGGCTGAAGGACGGGTTCATTTCAACTGTCAGTCATGAGCTGCGCACGCCACTTACGTCCATACGTTCGTTTGCCGAAATCATTTGCGACAACCCGGACATTTCTCCTGAGGAACGGAACGAATTTGGCACCATCATCGTGAAGGAGAGTGAGCGGCTGACGCGGCTAATTGATGATATTCTCGATATTGCGAAAATGGAAGCTGGACAGATCGACTGGGAGCTTCGCATCATCGAACCAAGGGCCGTAATAGAACAAGCTCTCATTGCTACGAGTGGCCCGTTTCATCAGGAAGACAGGAAGATCCGATTGGAGACCGAAATTGCACCCGATCTTCCAATGGTACAGGCAGAAGGCGATCGGCTGACCCAGGTCATCGTCAACTTGATCTCTAACGCCGTAAAGTTCTGTGACAAGGAGGATGGCGTTGTTCGCGTGACGGCCGAACGCTCGGCAAACTCGCTCCTCGTTCGTGTTTCTGATAACGGGGTAGGAATTGCGCCCGAGGACCACTCCAAGGTCTTCCAACGTTTTCAGCAGGTCGGAAATATGTTGACGAATAAACCACGGGGCACTGGACTCGGCCTGCCGATTTGTGTCGAAATAGTAAAGTATTTCGGCGGCGAGATCGGTGTGGAAAGTGAAGCGGGCGCCGGCGCGACATTCTGGTTCCGTCTACCTGCAGTATAATGGGATAAAGAATAACTTGAGTACCAAGGATAGTATTCTGTGGCGACGCCGCTACCGCCCTTGTGCTTGATTTGGCCGTCGCCCTGTTTCAGGTCGCGCCACACAGCAGCAAGGATGGCTTCGCGGCCGTAGACTTGGTGCGCGATGTCGAGCAGCTCGACATCGCTGTCCATCACGCCGCTACGTAGTGGGTTGCGGGCGCCAATGGTGCGCGTGTCGGCATGGCCGCTAGTCTGTGACAGGAACGCACCGCTCGGATTAGTCCAAGGGCCCGACAGGTCGCCACGATCGACTAGCTTCTTCACGCCCTTGCCGTTGGTGTCCCTCACCATGGTAAAGCCGTCCACTAG
>DAOUZE010000181.1 GCA_030665765.1 Filomicrobium sp. | reverse complement strand
ACTGCAACTCAGACGCTGGAACTACGCCACTCAACAGGACACTTCTCATGGGGAAACGCCACTCACCGTTACGACGCTGACAAAACTCAACGCGACTACGCGATACAGGGAGAGCCAAACTACGCGGCTCGAACGACTCAGTATCTACCGACTGGGTTTGTCGGCGACGCCCTTGGAACGCGGACGTACTCACTTGAACTCTGTGGGCACTCGCAACCAAGGAATGCAGCTAAAACAACTTCTACTGACTGCCGTCATTCCCTTATCTCGTCGGCCAGGGGTACAACCCGGCGGCTGTCAAGAATTAAGCGTCCTATTTGGGCAACATAAAGACGTGAAGTAGCCCCCTACACGGCAATTGCATTGACGCAGGATGAACAGGCAACAGCTGCCTGTTCGCACCTCATCTCGCGATACCATGAATTGTGGATTTTTGGACCGATCAGCGGTGCGCGGCGGCAGCAAACGCGGCCTTCAGTGTCCCAATAGAAATCACCAAGGAGATCAACACGTTCCATCCGGCAAATGAGAGGCCGAGGAACCACCATTCCGGCTGATCGCAACGTGGGACTTTTGTTTTCTGCAGTTCGCCCAAGAGAGCACCGGCCGTCGGTGTAATCTCTTGCCCGCCTGAACAAGATTGCGGTCCCGGCCAGAAGCCGTACTCGGCTCCCGCCTGATAAACACCGAGACCGGAGTTGAACAAAAAGGCCAGCGAAACAAGAAAGAATACGAGGGCCGCTATCCGCGCTCTGTCGGCACTGAGCAATATCAGCGAGACGAACAACAGCGGCACACTGGCGTAGTAGGCGTATCGCTGTACAAGGCACAACGGGCACGGCGCATACTCACCAATATACTCGAACGCAAGCGCCGCTAGAATAACGGCGGCGGACAAGAACAGCATCCACCCGCCAAGCTCATATGCATGTGATTTGAGGGGGTTAACCTGCTCTGAACGCATTACCAACTCCCGTTACACGGCCTTAATTTTAGATCAGGTACTTGATGGCAATGAACCCACCGAAGAGCAAGACCACAAAGACCGTAAACACCAGCCCCAACCGCTTCTCAATGAAATCCCGGATAGGTGGACCAAACCAATAAAGCAGCGCGGCTACGATGAAAAAACGCAATCCGCGCGACAGCACGCTTGCCAGCATGAACACCGCAATGTTGAGACCCGTAGCACCACTGGCGATGGTGATGACCTTGTAGGGAAACGGTGTCACGCCGAAAAAGAATACGATCCACGCGCCATACTCATTGTACTGCGCAGCAAACTTCTCAAATTTATCTGCATACCCATATAGTTCCAGCATCGGCTGACCGATCGCATCGAACAGGAAGTAGCCGATGAGATAGCCGAACACACCGCCAAGCACCGATCCGAGCGTGGCCACCAGCGCGAAGTACCAAGCCTTCGCCCGATCCGCCAGAATCATGGGGATGAGCATCACATCCGGCGGAATCGGAAAAAACGAACTCTCGACGAATGAAACCGTAAATAGTGAGGGGACGGCGTTTTTGTGGGCGGCAGCCCGCATCGTCCAGTCATAAAGGCGTCTGATCATGGTACCGGGATTGGAAGGAGGTAAAGGATCTAGGACGTGTCTAAAACGCCAAGCACGGCGTCACGCTGGCGGCTGATGGGGAACAAAACTCTCCGAAACCTGTAAGACGAGTTCATTGATCAGAATCCGGCCCGGACCGATCGCACGGAGTTTGCATCCGTCAACCGATAACTCCAAAACCCCCTGCTTGACCAGCCGCGAAATAACGACGGGGCCGATCGCTACACCGCCGACCACAGCCAACCTGCTGAGATCGAGCCCTTCCTCGAGCCGCAATCCCATCAAAAGCATTTCATCAGCCGCAGCTTGCCTCGAAACATGCTCCCTTGCGGTAATACCCTGCCCTTCTATCTCGACCCGCTTCGCCCATGTTTCGGGATGCCGCTCATTCTCCGTCGCCATGCGTTCGCCGTCGGCAACGATACGGCCATGTGCCCCCGGCCCCACACCCAAGTACTCCCCGTAACGCCAATAGACGAGATTGTGGCGGCTCTGTTGACCGGCCCGCGCATGATTGGACACTTCATAGGCGGGAAGCCCGGCGGCTGCCGTCATCTCCTGGGTGAGTTCAAACATATCCGCAGCCATTTCTGGATCAGGTACTTGCAGCCGGCCCGCGGCATAGAGCTTTTCAAAAACGGTATCAGGCTCGATGGTCAATTGGTAAAGCGACACGTGCGAAGGGCCGAACGACAAAGCCTCCGCCAGTTCCGCCCGCCAAGATTGAAGCGTCTGCCCGCTGCGCGCGTAGATGAGGTCGAAAGACACACGCTCAAACGTTTTGTCGGCGATCTCCAGGGCAGTGCGGGCTTCGCCAACGCTATGAATACGTCCTAGCGCCTTGAGATCTGATTCGATAAGCGACTGCACGCCAATCGAAACCCGGTTCACGCCCGCCGTCCGGTAACCGCGAAACCGCTCCACCTCGACCGAACCGGGGTTGGCTTCCAAAGTAATCTCAGCGGCCGGATCCAGATCCCACAGCCCAGCGATCTCCGAGAGTATGGTGGCGACTGTATCGGCCTGCATCAGCGATGGTGTACCGCCGCCGAAGAACACGCTCGTCACCCGGCGCGGCCCACTTAGCTGACGCCAATAACGCAATTCGCTCAGATAGGCGCGAACAAAACTCTTTTCGTCCCAGCCGCTGCGGCCGTCCGGTCCACCAAACCGCACATGGCTGTTGAAGTCGCAGTAGGGGCATTTTTGCGAGCAAAAAGGCCAGTGCACATAGACGCCGAATCCAGCTTCCGTGAGACCTGATGAACCAACCGTTTCCGCTCTTTCCGAGATAAACGGCGTGCCTACTCGTAACGACTGCCCGCCAACAGGGCTTTTGCCATCAAGCGCCAACGCGGCTCCTTCTCCAGGTTTCGGCGTTTCTCGATCCAAGCCCCAAGTGCCTCTAAAAAAGCAGCCAAATCCGTGTCTGCCCAATTCTGCGAATTGTTTTTGAGATCATCACGCAAATTAGCGATGAACGTTACAAGTTCGTCCTGTGTCGACAGGTTCGCCGCCGCGGCTGCCAGCCCCTCGTAGGCGCTGGCGCCAGTCGTCGGCGTGCCTAGGATATCTAATTGGCCGCCCGAACCAAGCTCGATAAGTTTTTCAGCCCGAAAAGCTTCAAAAGCCCGTGCCCGATGCGACATCGCATGCTTGGCGGCGGGCTCCATCTCTCCAAATGTCTGCTCTTCGCCATCAGGCTTGAATATCGGATCATAACCAAAACCTTGGCCGCCCCGCGCCGGCCAGACGAGAACCCCGTCCACCCGACCCTCGAAGAATTCCGCCTCCCCATCAGGCCAAGCCAGACACAATGCGCAGATAAAATTCGCGCGGGGGCCCGGCGCAGCCCAGCCATGCCGTTGCCTGACCTCCTCGGCGACCTTTTGCATCGCCACCGCGAAATCCTTCTGCGGCCCCGCCCAACGCGCCGAGTAGATCCCCGGTGCACCTCCCAGACACTCGACTTCAAGACCGGAATCGTCGGCTAGAGCCGGCAACTCGGAGGCCTTCGCTGCCGCCAGCGCCTTCAACCGGGCATTGCCTGTAAAGCTTGTCTCGGTTTCCTCCGGTTCCGGCAGATCAAGCTCGCCCGCCGACACGGCGTCGAGCCCAAACGGCGCAATCAGTTGCTTGATTTCCCAGACTTTACCGGCGTTGTGACTGGCAACCACCAGCCGCATGCCTGGCGCCAGCGCATGACTCATTCAAGCCCCCAAATACGTGGTTCGGCAAACTCAAGACAATTCCCCGCAGGATCGCGAAAATAGATCGACCGGCCACCCTGCGGCCACTCGAAATCCGCTTCGATCCCAACACCTTGGCTTTCGAGACGCTTGCGCCAACCAGCAAGTTCCTCGCTGTCGGCGCGAAAACAAACGTGCCCCGGACCGGCGGCGCCATGCGCCGGAACAGGCAGTCTCGCATCCGCAGGCGGCGGGAAACCGGTGGCTTTCGGGTTGAAGACAAGCAACATCTGGCCGCCACAGCGAAAGAAGATCTGCCGGCCCGGCTGCTTTGAGAACACCTGGAAGCCGAGCACCTCGCAGTAAAACGCCTCAATGGCCTCGAGATCTTCAGCATAAATGATCGTTTCCAGGATACCGCGTGGCTTTAGCTCGTCCATCCTGGCCTCACAGCAAATGACCTAACGATGGCGCACACCAATAGCTCGTCCCACAAGACCGAAACAGCAGCCGCCCGTCCGGATCAGCTTATCGTCAGCTTCTGGAGTTGTAGCAGCTCGCCAATGCCTTTTTTGGCAAGTTCCATCAACGACTCGAAATCCTCGTGGCTGAACGGAGAGGTTTCCGCCGTCCCCTGCACTTCAACGATCTTACCCGAGCCAGTCATGACAAAATTGGCATCAGCATCGGCATTCGCATCCTCGGCGTAATCGAGATCGAGCACCGGCATACCCTTGTAAAGCCCGCAAGAAATGGCGGCTACTTGATCGGGCAAGGCGTCCGAGGTGACCATTTCGCGGACCTTCATCCACTCGATACAATCGTGCAGCGCCACCCATCCGCCGGTGATTGCCGCCGTTCGTGTCCCACCGTCCGCCTGGATGACATCGCAGTCGATCGAGATTTGCCGCTCCCCGAGCCGCTCCAGATTGACGACAGCCCGCAACGCACGCCCGATCAAACGCTGAATTTCGTGGGTACGGCCCGATGGCGAACCCCGCGTAACCTCGCGGCGGGTGCGCTCGAGTGTCGCGCGTGGCAACATGGCATACTCGGCTGTTACCCAGCCGCGTCCCTGGCCCTTCAGCCAAGGCGGTACACGTTCCTCCAGCGTCGCGGTACAAAGCACCTGCGTATTTCCGAAATTAATCATGCACGATCCTTCTGCGTGCATAGAGACAGCACGGTCGATCGAGACACGGCGCAGTTCATCAGGCTGACGATTTGAGGGACGCATGGAAATGGGCTCTGGTGACGGCCTGAAACCGCGGCATGGGATGGCAGCCGGGTCGACCCGTGAATTGCAAGTTGCGCGAGATGCGAGGGACCCTAAAAGAGCCTGACCAGAGGTGCAAGTCTGCAAACTGCCGGGTATCAACCGATACTCAAATTGACCGTGACGCAGAGAGTGCCTAGCTAATGGTGCAGCTGCATCAGCGGCGATGGCAGCCTCGAAGGCAAACCGAAAGCGATGAAGGAAACCAGAATAGATTCAGCGGACCAGGTCTTCAACATCGATGCGTTGAACGAGCGCTCACGCGCGATCCTCCGCCAGATCGTTGAATCTTATCTTCAAACCGGCGAGCCCGTCGGCTCACGGAACCTCGCCCGTGTGCTACCCATGAATCTGTCCCCGGCATCCATACGCAATGTGATGTCGGATCTTGAGCATACTGGACTAATCGCATCCCCGCACACCTCGGCGGGCCGCGTGCCAACCCAGATGGGCTTGCGCCTCTTCGTCGACGGGCTGCTTGAAGTCGGCGATCTCAGCGACGACGAGCGCAGATCAATCGAATCCCAGATCACCAGCCATCAGTCCGGGTCCTTTGATACGCTTCTGAACGAGGCCGGAGAGCTGATTTCCGGTCTGTCGCACTGCGCCGGCGTGGTGCTGGCCGACAAGCAGGTTGAACGGCTCAAGCATGCCGAGTTCGTTCCATTGGCACCCGGCAAGGCACTCGCCATTCTTGTTGGCGAAAGCGGCGAAGTTGAAAACCGCATCATCGAGCTACCTGCCGGGCTGCCGCCATCCGCATTGACCCAAGCGAGCAATTACCTCAATGCCCGGATCCAAGGCCTAACCATTTCTGAAGCGATCTCGAAACTAAAAACCGAGGAGAAACAAACACGCGTCGAACTCGATGAGCTCACCCAGCGGGTCATCAGTCTGGGCCTCGCCGAATGGTCAGGTACGCTTGACGACCGCAAGAGCTTGATCGTCCGCGGCCGTTCAAACCTGCTAAAGGAAGTCTCAGCCCAGGAGGATCTAGAGCGCATCCGCCAGTTGTTCGACGCTTTGGAATCGAAAAGTGATCTCATGCAGATCCTCGGGCTTGCCGAACAAGCTGAAGGGGTGAAGATCTTCATTGGGTCAGAAAATAAACTCTTTTCGCTATCGGGGTCCTCGATGGTGGTTGCCCCGTTCCGCGACGACCAGCGCAAAGTCGTCGGGGTCAT
This sequence comes from Filomicrobium sp., assembly GCA_030665765.1. Lineage (GTDB taxonomy): Bacteria > Pseudomonadota > Alphaproteobacteria > Rhizobiales > Hyphomicrobiaceae > Filomicrobium. The sequence continues at coordinate 872 of DAOUZE010000181.1, read as the reverse complement.
TGGTATCATTGGCCCGACGCGGCTGAATTATGCCCGCATTATCCCGATGGTCGACTACACCGCAAAGTTGGTCAGCAAGCTGCTGACTTGAATTCGCAGCCCTCACACTGATATCGAGGTCGCTGAACTCAAACCAACGCCATTACAGCACGCATCGATCGCACTATTGATAGGCCGCTTTTTCCAACGCACCGGATGGGAGAGACAATGACCGACGAGACCAATAAACCCGGTCAGAATGACAACGCACCGAAGTCCAACCCTGCTGCGGATAAGCCGACGGACCACGCCCAGCCAACCGCAACGGCCGCGTCGAACCGGGGCGAAGAATCCGAGCAAGCCGACCCGTTTACCGACGACGTGCTGCCATTTGACGTGCCCGAATTGCTGAGAGCGCAGCTCGACGAAATGGAAAAACAGCAAGCCGAGCTGGCCACTCGACTCGCCGCGGCGCAAGAGGACATTCACCGCTACCAAGCCGAGGTCCAAAACCTGCATCGCCGCCGCGAAAAAGAGGCCGAGGAAGCTAGCAAGTTCGCCATCACCAAATTCGCCCGCGATACCGTCGCCGTAGCCGATAACTTCGAGCGCGCCATCAACTCTGTCCCGGCCGATGCCACCAAGGACAATCCCGTTCTCAAGTCACTCCTCGACGGCGTCACCATGACCGAGCGCGAATTCCTCAACGTACTGGAGCGCCACGGCGTCAAGCGTATCTCCCCCCGGGACGAGCCGTTTGACCCGCATCAGCATCAAGCCGTGATGGAGCAAGAAGACCGGACAGTGCCGTCTGGAACCGTGCTCCAAGTCTATCAGCCGGGCTATGTCATCGCCGAACGCGTGCTGCGCCCGGCCATGGTCGTTGTTGCCAG
>DAOUZE010000364.1 GCA_030665765.1 Filomicrobium sp. | reverse complement strand
GTCACAGCATATATATACACGAGATGAATTGATGACAGAAGGGGCGCTCCATATCGCCCCTTCTTCTTATCTGACCCAAATCTCAGGTTTGATCTGCAGTCCTGATGGTAGAGACAGCATGCTCGAAAATGCACCGATCAGATTGAACGACCGGCCGGAGATCAATCCGCTCTTTCTATTCCGATGGGAGGAAAAGGAGCAGGCCTATCTGCTGCTCTATCCCGAAGGGATCATCAAGCTCAACGATTCTGCTGGAAATGTCCTCAAACTCTGCACCGGAGAGAAGACCTTTGAAGAGGTCATCTCAGAACTCAAGAACCTTTTCGACGTGGAGGAGCTTGAGGACGACATTTACAGTTTCATGGAGGTAGCAATTGGTAAAGGCTGGGTCCGAGTTAAGAATTGATGGTGGCGGTAAGCCTCTTTGGCTTGTCCTAGAGCTGACCTACAAGTGTCCGCTGAAATGTCCGTGGTGCAGCAACCCGCTCGATTTTGCCGAGATCACGGACGAACTCACGACTGAGGAGTGGAAGAAGGTCTTACGGGAAGCCCGCGAACTGGGCACGATCCAGCTGGGCTTTTCCGGCGGCGAGCCAATGGTGCGCAAGGATTTGGAGGAGCTGGTCGCAGAAGCCGTCAAGCTCGGTTTTTATACCAATCTGATCACGTCTGGCATGGGGCTCACCAAGGAACGCCTGTCGGAACTAAAGCGGGTCGGACTTCAGCAGATTCAGCTCAGCTTCCAGCATTCCGATCCTCAAATAAACGATGCCATGGTCGGCGCTCCGTCCTTCGATGCAAAGATGTCCGCCGCCGAAGAGATAAAAGCGCAAGGCTTTCCGGTTGTCTTGAACGTACCGATCTCACGTTACAATATCGAGGATGCGGATGGGTTGATCGCGTTGGCCGAGAAGCTGGGGTTCGAGTATGTCGAGTTTGCCAATGTTCAATATTATAATTGGGCGCTTCTGAACCGGGCGGAACTCTTACCGACAAGAGAGCAGCTTGAAACCGCCGAGGCACGTATCATTCAGCACCGCGAACGCCTCGGCAAAGACATGACCATCTATTTTGTCGTCCCCGACTATTTCGACGGCCGCCCCAAGGCCTGCATGAATGGCTGGGGAACCATACATTTTACGATTGCACCCGATGGCAAGGCACTGCCGTGCCAGGAGGCACGTGTGATCGAGGGGCTCGAATTCCCCAATGTCCGCGATCATGCTCTCGAGTGGATATGGAAGCATTCCCCCACATTCATGAAATACCGGGGCAATTCTTGGATGAAGGAACCTTGTGTTAGCTGTGATGAAAAGGAAACGGACTTTGGAGGCTGCCGCTGCCAGGCGTTCCTCCTGACTGGCGATGCAGCAAACACGGATCCCGCTTGTTCCAAGTCCAAGCACTTCCACATCATCCAGTCGGCAATCGCGGCGGCTGAAACGCGACAGCCGCCGCGAATGCCCCTTGTTATGCGAACCAAAGGGGCAGTGAGCCATAAGTTGAAAGAACCGGTCGGGACGTCAAGGATATGAAACTTCCCCACGACTCATTTTCAGGCACTGTCGCGGCGGGATTCACTTTGACCTGTCTTTTGGTCGTCGTGGTGCAGTGGCTGGCCGCTGGTTCATAGGCCTGTGTCTAAGCCGCAGGGAGTTCTGCGTGTGGTGCGATGGATCTGGATGTAATTGATGTCGTAGCACGCTGGCTCCATCTCATGGGTGTCGTCGTCTGGTTGGGACACAATTATGCAAATGTGATCCAGAACCCGCTCTACAGACCCGTTGGTCCCAATACACCGCTGGAGGAACTTGAAGAGCGCTTGGAAACTGCCCTGAAACGCGAGCACGCTATCTTCCGCCATGCCTCGCTGCTGGTTCTGGCAAGTGGAGCCTTCATGCTGTGGCATCGAGAAATCTTGCGGGACGTCCTGACGCTACAGGGCGGCCATGCCGTTCTCGGTATTGGCGTCTGGCTCGGTCTCATCATGGTTGCAAATCTATGGTTCGTTCTTTGGCCACACCAGAAGAGAGTGCTGGGCTTTGTTCCCGCGACGCTGGAGGAACGGATCCAATGTTCGAGGATCACGTTCGTCTCCTCCCGCACCAACACGATATTGTCGTTCCCCTCATTTTTCTTCATGGCGGCGGGAGCGCATAGCAGCTTTTTGTTCGGGTGAATGATTTGAGACAGACCCCAGGCCCCATGTTCAACTTTGCTGCCGGACCGGCGAGCCTCCCCTTGCCCGTATTGGAGGAGGCTAAGGAGGGCTTGATCAACTGGCGCGGCAGCGGTCTGTCGGTTCTCGAAATGCCATTCACCGGACCTGAGTTTGGTCAGATCCTTGAAGAGACGCTCTCGTCTTTAAGGCAGTTGCTGAACCTCCCATCCAACTACCACGCCCTCTTTCTACAAGGTGGTGCCTACGGCCAATTCGCACTGATCCCTATGAATTTGCTGCGCGGCAAAGGAAAAGCCGACTACGCTATAACAGGCCATTGGTCGGCTCGGGCTACCGCCGAAGCGCGCAAGTACGGCTCCGTGAATGTCGTGACCGACAATTCGGAGAGTGGCTTCACCACTTTGCTGCCAGTGGAGAGCTGGACGCTCGATCCGGGTGCCGCCTACTGCCACATAACGACGAACGAGACGGCCAACGGCGTCCAGTTCCATCAGCTCCCAGACACAGGCGCCGTCCCTCTCATTGCGGACGCCACATCTGACTTCCTCTCAAAGCCCATCGATATCGCCCGTTTCGGCGCTCTTTACGCCAGCGCGCAAAAGAACATCGGGCCAGCCGGGCTCACCATTGTCATCGTCCGCAAGGACTTGCTAGGCGACGCCAGTTCCATAACACCCAGCGTATTCAACTTCGGGCTTTTGGCGGCCAGCAATTCCAAGGTCAACACACTACCAACCTGGGCCATCTATATCGCCAGTTTGGTATTCAAATGGATCTTGGCCGAAGGCGGCCTTGAGGAAATGGCGAAACGGAACCGCAACAAGGCGCGAATTCTCTATGAGGCCATTGATTCAAGCGATTTCTATCATTGCCCTACGGCCAACGACTGCCGGTCAAGAGTAAACGTGGTGTTCGGCTTGCCTACCAAGGCGCTTGAAGAGGCGTTTCTCAGCCTTGCTTCGGAACGTGGCTTGCTCAACCTTAGGGGCCACGCAGCCTTAGAGGGCGTAAGGGCAAGCCTTTATAACGCCGTGAGCGAGGAAGCGGTTCGTACGCTCATCGATTTCATGGATGAGTTTGCCGCACCGAGGAAACGGCAGGTTCGGCGTCACTCCTTCAGCGCCATTCGCAAGTCGGTCATCGTCAACGACGTCACATCTAAGTGGCGCGATAAATGGGAACTTGCTTGATCAAAGCTAGCGAGGCGAGTGGCGGGCAGGGACCTATCGAGTGGGCAAAGCTGCGATACGTAACGGGTGCTGAGGGACTATGTTGGGATGGCTTGCGGTCGGCTTTGAGCGCGTCATGTCTATTAACGTCGGCACCAAGCCGCGCCGATCGGCGAATGACCCATCTGGAGGAAATAGGCGATCTGCCATGACGACGGCCATCGAGCGCGCGCGGCGCCCATGGGTCAGCGTCGGCGCGCTTGATGCCCTCGATCGAATCGGGGCTTTCGCGGGAATGGTGGCGATAATTTCCTGCGCCGTGCTGCCGAGCCCGCCCGTGCCAGCTATGCT
>DAOUZE010000315.1 GCA_030665765.1 Filomicrobium sp. | reverse complement strand
GGAAGCTTCGGATTTTCCCGGCGCATCTCTGGTGTTGGTGTCCAACCAGGATTGACGCGTTTTTGCGAGACGCGCGTCACTCCAGACCAACGGCTCTGGGCACGCGGTACTGCGATCGGATAGCTGATGGCTTCACCGCGGCGATTGATATAGTAGAGCTTGCGGTCGCCGAAGCTGACGATGATCTGGCGTGGCCTGTAGCGCGGCGAGAAATTAACAACGGATCGCGAGCCCCCCGACCACAGGAACGAGAACAAATCCTGAGCGGAGGCTGTGGTCGGCGTGAAACCTGTCGTTGAAATGCTGACTGCTGCAACAAGCAACGCTGAACGAAGATATCTAACAAACGGCATATCGGCAGTTCCCTGTTCTCGTGGTCATCTAGGGGCTCAAATTCGAGACCTTGTCGCGAGAAAGACTAAGGTCGCCACCATCGTTTTAATTACGGGGGCCGACTGTGCCGCCAATGGTCACTTTCGACAAGGCCGCAACTGCTGCTGAGGTGCCCTTGATAGCTGATCTTGGAATTTCTGTTTTTTCATTGTCGCAACTACGCAACACTTGTTCTGAGTACGTTGAGAGAATTCCGCGCCCTACGTGATTCGCAATCAGGAATTCCTGTGCGTAATCGAACGATCGCGTCCGATACAGGCATCCTTATCCTGTTTGGGCGGGCTTGGAAGGGCTTGCGCAGGCCCCCTACGCGCCTAGCTCCTCTTACCAGCCCGCCTCGTAAGCTCCGATTACGGCCATGTTGACGATGTCGGAATCCCGTGATCCCAGCGAGCAGATCTGCACCGGCTTTTCGAGACCGACCAGGATCGGGCCGATAATCGTCGCCCCGCCTAACTCTCGCAGCATCTTGGTTGAGATCGACGCGGCGTGGAACGCTGGCATGACAAGCACGTTGGCGGTGTCCGACAGGCGGCAGAAAGGATAGAGCTGCATCAGTTCCTGATTGAGTGCTACATCGGCAGCCATATCGCCATCGTATTCGAAATCGACACCGCGCTCGTCCAGGATTTCGACGGCTCTGCGGACGTTGTCCGAGCGGTCTCCACGCGGCTGCCCGAAAGTCGAGTAGGCGAGCAAAGCTGCTCGGGGTTCGATTCCGAAACTGCGCGCAGCCGCCGCCGCTTCGATAGCGATGGTTGCCATCTCCTCGGCGCTCGGAATGTCGTGGATGCTGGTGTCGGCGATCATTACGGCCCTGCCGCGGCATAGCGCCAAGCTGATCCCAATGACCGTGCGATCGACCGCAGCATCCAGCACCCGATGGACGTCTTTGAAAACGCCAGCCCAATTGCGCGTGGCCCCCGACACCATGGCATCGGCATACCCCAAGGCCACCATCAGCGCCGCGAACACGTTGCGCTCATTTTGCACCAGCCGGTGACAATCGCGACGAAGATAACCGCGCCGCTGCAGGCGCTCGAAGAGAAAGTCGGTGAACTCTTCCACATATTGCGAACGGCGTGTGTCGTGCAGTTCGAACTCGGGTCTTAGCGCGATGCCGAGTTGCTCGAAGTTTTCTTTAACGCGCTCCGTTGTCCCGACCAGCATCGGCTGCCCGAAGCCCTGCGATAGGAAGGTATTTGCGGCCCGTATCACCGCCGGCTCCTCACCTTCCGCAAAGACCACCCGTTTCGGATCGTTGCGGACCTTTTCGAAGATCGACTGCAGCCAGTCGGCCATTGGGTCGAGCCGGCCACGCAGCCGTGCAACGTAGTGTTCCATATCGGCGATTGGTGCTTGTGCCACACCGGTGTCCATCGCCGCCTTCGCCACCGCCGGCGGGATCGAGGTAATGAGGCGTGGATCAAACGGTGCCGGGATGATGTACTCGGGTCCGAACGTTGGTCGACGGCCCTGGTAGGCGCGCGCCACCTGGTCGGGGACATCCTCACGGGCGAGTTCTGCAAGCGCCTCGGCCGCAGCGACCTTCATGGCGTCGTTGATTGTCGAAGCCTGTACGTCGAGCGCGCCGCGGAAGATAAACGGGAAGCACAGGACGTTATTGACTTGGTTGGGATAATCAGAGCGGCCGGTGGCCATCACGGCATCGCTGCGTACCGCCAAGACGTCTTCGGGCGAGATTTCCGGCTCCGGATTGGCCATGGCGAAGATGATCGGGCGGTCGGCCATGCTGGCGACCATCTCGCGGCTAACGATGCTGCCGGCTGACAGGCCAAGGAAGATATCGGCACCTTTGATCGCTTCGGCCAGCGTCCGCATCGACGTCTCCCGTGCGAACGGTGCCTTGTAGAGGTCCATCAGTTCCTTGCGGCCCGTGTAGACGACGCCCTCGATGTCCGAGACGATCAATTGTTCCTTTTTGAGCCCCACGGTGGTCAGGAGACTGAGGCAGGCCAGTGCTGCGGCACCGGCACCGCTACAGACCATTTTGACGTCCGCAATGTCTTTTCCGACAACCTTCAGAGCATTGAGAATACCAGCGGATACGACGATCGCCGTACCGTGCTGATCGTCGTGAAAAACCGGAATGTCCAAGAGTTCCTTGAGCCGCTCCTCAATGATGAAGCAGTCAGGCGCCTTGATATCTTCCAGATTGATACCGCCGAAGCTCGGTCCGAGATACCGCACCGACTCGATGAAGGCTTCGGGATCTTCGGTCGAAACCAGAAGGTCCATGGCGTCGATATCGGCAAAACGCTTGAACAGCGCGCCTTTACCCTCCATCACCGGCTTTGCCGCCAGTGCCCCAAGATTCCCGAGCCCAAGGATAGCCGTCCCATTAGAGACAACGGCGACGAGGTTACCCTTGTTGGTGTAATCGTAGGCCGCTGTCGGGTCTTCCGCGATGGCTTTTACGGGAACGGCAACGCCAGGCGAATAGGCCAGCGACAGGTCCCGCTGTGTCGTCAGCGGTTTCGTCGGCGTGATTTCCAGCTTGCCGGGCTTGCCTTGCGAGTGGAACTGGAGAGCTTCTTGTGGTGTAAAGCGGGCTTCCGTGAAGCGACCGGGCTGGGACATGAGTGCGGTCCAGGGGCGGGATTGAGAATGGACAGCCCCGCCGCGGCAGAGCCGGCAGCGGGGCGCGTTGCCCCACGATATGGTGCATAGCCGTCGTACACAATAGACCTGTTTGGCCAAGGCTTTAGCCGGTATTTCCGCGTTTTGTTAGTTGACAGTGTTAACAAGAGGGTTTTCCGTCGGCTGGCTCGCGCGTTATGGCTGTGCCGAACAGAGACGATCGCGGCGGAGGACCAGTTTTCCCTCGTAACGGTCACAGGTCACGCCCCGGTGGGAGCGCATGTCGCGACAAAACGACAAAGATAAAGACAAAGCCTCGCAATCGAGGCCGGCGGGAAAGGCAGCCGCTGCTGCCACGCCCTCTATGGTGCAGTATCTGGAGATCAAGGCGGCCAATCCGGACAGCCTTCTCTGGTACCGCATGGGCGACTTCTATGAGCTCTTCTTCGAGGATGCCGTGACAGCGGCGGCCGCGCTCAGCATTGTCTTGACCAAGCGTGGTAAGCACCTTGGTGAAGATATTCCCATGTGCGGTGTTCCGGTGGTGCGCGCCGACGAATACCTGGAACGCCTTATTCGCAAGGGCTATCGGGTTGCCGTGTGCGAGCAACTCGAAGATCCCGCTGAAGCAAGGAAGCGAGGAGCCAAGGCCGTCGTCCGGCGTGATGTTGTCCGCCTCGTAACGCCAGGCACGTTAACTGAAGACACGCTCCTGGAGCCCAATGCCCGCAACTACTTGACGGCCATATTTTCCGCACCACATGCAACGGACGGGGGCGCGGGCGAGCGAAAGATCACGCTGGCGTCGCTCGACATCTCAACCGGAGAATTCGAAGTTGGCACCACATCGCAGGTGGACCTTCCAGGTGAACTAGCGCGTCTTGCCCCGAAAGAGCTCCTAATTCCCGATAGTTCAGCCGCTGATCAGCTTTTGGAGCGTGCTCTCTCGCTCTCGCCGGCCGCCCGCACACCGCTACCCACCGCCCATTTCGACAGTCGCTCCGGTGAGCGCGATTTGAAGTCCCGCCTTGGTGTCGCCGACCTGCGGGCATTCGGCGAATTCTCGCGGCCCGAGCTGTCAGCTGTCGCCGGTCTATTGAAGTATGTCGATCTTACTCAGATCGGAAAAAAGCCGGTGATCCGCCCGCCGCGTCGCTCGGCCGGTGAGGCGACCCTGCTCATCGATCCCGCAAGCCGTGCCAGTCTCGAACTGACCCGATCGGCCTCCGGCGAGCGCAAAGGCAGTCTCCTGTCAGCCGTCGACCGCACCGTCACCGG
>DAOUZE010000256.1 GCA_030665765.1 Filomicrobium sp. | reverse complement strand
ATTTTGAGGAATATAACGCTCTTTCGCGGTTTGTTGTCTTTGCGTGATGGCATTTGCATCCGCGCCGACGACCTTGCTGTGCCTTATGAAGGTGCGTTTCATTGGCTGGAGCGAACCAATGGAGCTGCTGTCGTGAAGACTTGATGGATTTTAATTCGCAAATGACGGATGAATGAGCCGTTGCCGTAATGATTGCGATTACACTTGGATATCGTGAAGAGACTACTGTTGTCAGTAGCGTCTTCCAATATTAGCGTTCTCCGCCGGTGCAGACTATGTGGGTCGTCTTTATTTGGAAGCCGTTTGGAAACGTAATCGGGGCGTCGGCCTGACGTGTCAGGTCGACGCCCGTATACAGCTTCAATCCAACAACTAGTTCGTTGTTGAAGAAGCAGCCAAATTATTGGGAAGAGCAATCGCTACAAGCTTGCGCTCCCCGTTTTTCATGGCGGTGCCAGTCCAACGCCCGTTCGAGTCGCGGCTAAGTTCCGAGACATTGGTGTATCCCTGGGATTGCAGAAGCTTCCGCACCTGTTCGGCGTTTGCGGCAACTGATAGCTTCGCAGAATGGGTGGCAACATTATGTGCTGCCTTTGAATGCGAGGACGCTGGCTCGCCGGCCATTGCCTGGGCTGAGAACGTCGTTGCCAATACTGCGATGAGAGAAATCGTGCTTTTCAAATTGATGTACCTCAAGTTGCGTTCAAGCATGTTTGCTTACGTTCGATCGCAGTGGTCGAACTCACTGCTTCCGACCATACGGACTTGGGGCAAGAGGCCGACCACTACCAATCACGACCTTGTTTAGATCCTGTGAGGCAGTGTGATCTAGCTTTCTGGGTTGTTGTATGAGGGCTCTCCACGCGGGGCTGAGCGCACGCGATCAAGACTCGCAAGACCTGCACGCAGAAAAGATTATCAATGCTATCAGGTTTTCTTGGTGGGTTTTTCGGCTTGAGTGCTACCCAGAGGTCACACTTTCGAATATTCCGGAACGTGCTGTAAGCATCCCCCCGTGCGCGCTGAAGGTCCTAACACCTCGCGCAACAGCAGGGCGAGGTTGAAAACATCATCCCCCGATGTGCTCTCATTCAACCTCGCCCCCCCTTATCCATGCGAGAAATAGCTTTCTTACGTTGATTTTTCCGGCAGTTTCCGTGGCTGTCGTAGCGGCCGAGCGCCGCCAAAAGCATGATCCACAGAAGTGCTCCCATTTGTGCCCGGCTGCGTATGACAGTACTAAAGTCCTATCCCGAGCCATCACTTCAGGGAAGGTCCATATCGTTCACTTTGTGTGACATTCCACACCATGACGATGCCCGTAAGTTTTGATCGCTAATTGCTGTCGAAGAGGACCGCTAGGTGAGCACAGCTCACCCCATTTCAGGCCGCCGGCAGGCTTCGGTCGGTTCTCAAAGCGTCAGTAGTGTGAAGGGCGGTGGTGAGAGCAAAGTATTGGCTGCTATTGAGCAAAGACTGTTTCTCGTACGCGTTGGGTGCAGGGATCGAATCCAGCCTGGTTGTTGTCCGAACACTTTTTTGCTGCGGAAGTTCCACCCCCTCCTGCCGGCTTGTTGTTGTGACTACCTGATCTGCTTTCGGCGTTTGCCGGTAAAAGAATACGAGACTAGATTACTCCCTCCGTGTCCGGTCTCGCTGACCCCGTGCCGCGTGTCGCCAAATCCCCCCCAGCGGGGTACGGAGGTCCCTAGCGCCGGGGCTAGGTCCTGCCCCCTAATTCACCTAGCCCTGGCCATGCATTTTTTGCGAACGATCCAACACAGCAAGTACGGATTGGGTTGGATCTTAAGAGGCAAGCAACCCAATGCGATTTGATGGGCGCTTCGCTTGGCGGATTGAATTGCTGCGACAACGTCGAGTATGCGCCTCACGGGTTGCGCTGTGATTATTGAAATTGGGCGTATCCTATTGGTAAACGCCACTTCAAGCATCTTGCGGCGGCAGCTCTGCCAAGCTCTGTGCGACTTCCTGACACTGCAGTTACGCGTGCGCCCCGAATCACCATAAAATGCTTAATGCATGCCACTTGACGCGACAGAAGATTTGGCGCGGAGGGCTGTAGGGGTGCACGGGAAACGGCGGTGCTGCGGGGCGCCGCCGTTTCTTTTTTGTAGAACGCGACACTCAGCAGGACCGAGAGGTAAAATCCGAATTATAGTAGAGAGCCGGCGCAAGCGATTTGGCATTAAAAATACGGGCAATAGCCATATGACCAAGAAATCAAAAAGCAAGTATCCCAAGCTGGACGAGCTGGATATGGATCGCCGCCTGTCGAACTCAGACTACGCTTCTGAGCTTAAAAAACTCCAGCGCAAGCTAGTTCAGATTCAACAGTCCTACCTGTTTTCTGGCAAAGCGGCCGTTCTGGTGTTTGAGGGGTGGGATGCGGCGGGTAAAGGCGGCACGATCCGGCGAATTTCGACTGCGCTCGATCCCCGTAGCTTCAAAGTCTGGCCTATCGGACCACCTCGGGACTACTACCTCGACCGGCACTTTTTATTGCGCTTCATGGAAAGACTTCCACCCCGTGGGGCCATCACTGCTTTTGATCGATCTTGGTACGGACGTGTTCTAGTGGAGCGTGTGGAAGGCTTTACGCCCGAAAACCGCTGGAAGGCGGCGTATCGTGAGATCAATGACTTTGAGAGAATGATCATCGATGATGGAATGCGTCTTGTTAAGCTCTTCTTCCACATTTCGCCCGATGAACAGCTCGAGCGTTTTGAGGAGCGCCTTCGGAATCCTCTGAAGCGCTGGAAGCTATCTTATGAAGACTTCCGCAACCGCCGTCGTTGGGATGACTATGCCGTCGCTATCGATGAAATGTTTGAGCGGACTTCGACATCTGAAGCCCCATGGACATTAATCCCTGCCAACAACAAAAAGTATGCGCGGGTTACAGCCATGACGGAAATTGTCGGGTGCCTCGGGCATGGTGTTGACCTTGCACCAATAAAACTCCAGGGCGATGTCCTCGAAGAAGCCCGCCAATACCTCGATATCCCGAAGTCGGTCATTGATAGTTTGGCAGGCCGAACAGAGTGATATGTCGCTTCATTATGCTGCAATTGGCTTTTTGTTTTTGATCAGAGTCCACGGCGACCGAGCGAAAAGTATCGGACGCGCAATATAAGTCATTCGCTCGGTTAACAGGCTTCTCGCGTACTTGAAAAAGCACCAGGCTTGACTGTTTACAACGCGCCGGGCCTCAGGTGGCTTAAGGCGTATCTTGCGATTTTCTATAGGACTGTTTCACTTCATCCAGAGAAAGCCTTCCGTCTGAATTCAAGTCAGCACGGTTATAGTCCTCCAATTTCTCGCTAATAACTTCTTCCAGCGAAAGTGAGCCGCTACGATCGGTATCGTTGTCCGTGAACTCAACGTCTGATGCGAATTCACCGGCTTCGGCTGGCTCCAAAGCACCGCTCTTGTTGCTATCGACCAGATTGAACTGAACAATTGCCATTTTGAGTACTTCGGCTTTGCTCAGGTTCAGGTTGCCATCCTCGTCGGTCCGAACGAAGAGAATCTCGACGTCGGAGATGTCTGCTTTGGTCGGCCCGATCATGGTTAGGACGGACAGAGATGACGCAATAGCGAGAAGAATAAAACGCTTCATATTTGTTCCTCTATCTTATTTAATGTGCCTATTTGCGTCGCATGCAATCGCGGTATGCTCGATTGTAAAGGTGATCATAATCTTGCGCGCGTTGGCCGCCACCGACGACGGCGCCCGTACCACCACCGATCGCCGCACCAAGGCCGGCACCTCTGCCGCCCCCTATGATACCACCGATCAATGCGCCACCGATGGCTCCGACAACGGCGCCGCCAGCCACAGGGCCGCGAGAGTTGCGCTTGGCGAAATCGCGCGCGTAGCCGTTGCAGAAGGACGATCTATTTGCCGAAGCGTCGTCCGGCAAAAATTGCAGGGGTGCAAAGATTAAAAGTCCGAGGCATAACTTAGTTCGAAAGCAAACCATCAAGATTTGATCCTTTGCAATTTTCGCACGAGTTCGGGAAATTTTGAGCGATGCTGACTGCTTATTTGAGACACCTGACGAAACACCTCTCGTTGCTCCGTTCGAGCACTCCTTAGCTTGTGTCTCGTGGGCCCATAATTGCGTCGGCCGGTTGAGCATCATCATCTAGAGTTTGGCGGCAAGAGCTTTAGCATCCTGCTCAAGCTCAACCGTGTTGAGAACACAAGCGAGGAGCCAAATAAACGAGGCGGAACTATGAAGGGCGAGCTAAATTGATCAGGGGGCGAAAACAGGCGCCACACCAGAAGTCAGCGATGCGCCACAAGATAATTACTCCGCGCAGACTGGGTGACAACCACCAGTCAGTCAGAAACTGCCGTCTGTCTCTGGCTCAAGAAGTTAGATCATGTCCGCCCGCGATTAGCTGATCAGCGACGATTTCCTTTAAAGTCACCTTATGCCGCTCTGGATGATGTCGTAGCTTCCTATCGGAGGGATATTCAAAACACCCGTCGATAAGGTCTTTGACGTCCGAGGCTATCTCTCCAACCGAGGTTCGGTTGAGGTGGCAGACCCGCCAACGACCCGTGCCGCGCAAAAATCACTTTGAAGGTGAGTTCGAGCGTAGCAGTCTAAAACCGATTGCTCCGAAGGCTAACTCTAGGCCCAAATAGACGAGCAAAAGCCAGTTTGGAAAACCATCGAGGGCAAGACTGAGCACGCGGCCAGCAGCCAGCCCGAACATGAATAGGATCAAGCTCCAAAGGGCCGGAACCGTCAGCTGTTCGAACAGCGCCCCCGCAATCCAGAAACCGACGAGGGCGAGATACAACCCCATAATAGCGCGAAAAATATGCGTGAGTTCGGTGCTTTCTACGCTAATGCCAAACAAATACTGCAGGCTTGAGGCAGGAGACACGCCGTAGGAAAGCGCTATCGGTGTCAAACCAACTGCAGCGACGATCAAGAACAGTTTGCGTTGATCCATGGATTGAACTCAAACTTAGCTAGGAGACCGCCAAGCAGGTTTGGGCTCTTCGCGTGGAAACTGGGCAACTGGAAAAACCGTATCGTCTGCTAGCTGCTAATGCATGAATTCAATGGAGCAAGGGGCGATCAATGTCTATTGGTGTTCAGACAAAATTGCCCTCACCGCTGCAAAAAGCCATTCACTTGAAATGAGAGCACGAGTTGAGGGGCGCCAGCAGTTCCCAGCACTTTGGGTGTTGGGACGCTGATCGCGAAAACGCGCCGGCCTGCCGCCGGCACGTTCGAAGAAGCATCAATGGTGCTGGGTGATTCAGGCCAGTAGTTTGGCCTTTTGAGCCTGCAACTCGGCGTCAGTTATCACACCCTTTTCACGCAGTTCTGACAACTTGGAGAGTTCGTCGGCAACGGAATGACCCGCAGCTTCGCGGATATAGGACCTTCTCACTTCCTCAATTTCCGCAGCGACCTTTGCGCTCCGCTCTGCCATGTCATCGCCGTAGAAAAGCAGGTAGGCGATGGCA
>DAOUZE010000253.1 GCA_030665765.1 Filomicrobium sp. | reverse complement strand
TCGGTGACTCCCAAGGCTGGATGCTATGGGTGGCGGCGAGGATGAGTCTGCAAACCTTGCGCGTGCGATCCAAGGATGCGCCAGAGCTGGTAAAATTCGCACTGCTCAACTTCGGGGCAAACGGTCAACTGTACTGCCCATGGGTCGCGAGAACCGGTTGGCCGATGTGGAACTTCTACGTTCGCAGATCGCTCTTCCGGAGACAGCTGATTAGCTGTGCGTTGTTGCGCGCAATGCCGGCGCGCGGAATGATGATGTTTGTCTGGGACAGCGTGCGACGGAAGCCGGCATCAAATCGCTCAGCAAGACGGGCAAGCTTGCGCGCTACAAGGTTCTTCACTTTGCCACTCACGGCACATTGGCTGGCGAACTTGAGGGCTCAGCCGAGCCAGGGCTTATCCTATCTCCTCCATCCATAGCGACGACGAAGGATGACGGTTATCTTTCTGCCTCAGAAGTTGCCGGACTCAAGCTGAATGCCGATTGGGTGATCCTATCGGCCTGCAATACGGCAGGCGGCGAGACCCAGAACGCTGAAGCGTTGTCAGGTCTTGCAAAGGCATTCTTCTATGCCGGGGCCCGCTCACTGCTCGTCTCGCACTGGTACGTGGATAGTTATGCGACGGTCGCGCTGATCACGAAGGCCTTCGATGCGCTGAAGCGTGATCCGAAGATCGGACGCGCCGAAGCGCTGAGGCAGGCTATGCTTTCGCTGATTACAGAGGGCGAGCACACGTGGCATCCCTCTAAATGGGCGCCGTTTGTGGTCGTGGGCGAGGGTGGGAAGTGACGCGCCTACACGTCCAATTCGGCGCTTATTTAAAATTGCCACGGGCGCGGCCTTTAAACAGCGCCCTGTGTGGGATGACCGAAAGCGGGGCGCCGTCGCTTGCGCGGTGTACGGTGCCCGACATCCAGAAGCCACCACCTCCAATCCGATCAACTATTGGAGCGTTAGGGCGGTAGTTGTTGGATCCGCCACGCATCGACAGCGTCGGCGCCAAACCTTGGGCGCGGGCAGGGACAAGGTGGCCTGAAACTCCGGTCGCCACAGCGGCACTGCCCGCAGCGAGAAGGCAACGACCGGTGACCAATACGGAAGACATCACGAGTTCTCCTTTCAGACAATCTGTCGAATGGCATTTCCGACGGATCCGACGACGACACCGCTGAATGATAGCACTCTCGTCAAAGAATCCGAGACTGGACGGTGCTGAGGACCAGACAACTGAATACACAGCTCCGTTATCGCGTTGCCTTCGGAAACCAAAATAGCTGCTCGCCCTACGCCGGCGCGAGATACTTCCATCTCGATACAGAGGTCAGCGGGTTGATCGATAAGACGGAAGGCGCAATCGTTCTGTCCGCTCACCGATGCCGTTTCATGTCTCGCGTAGGGCGAGCCAAATAAGGAATCCGACATAAACAAAAACAGACAGGTTCAGGACGGTATCGATGATCTGAGTGCTCATTTCGGGCATTCCGTCTTTAACGATCGGAATAAGCAAACGACTAGGATCGGCACGATAAATACGAATGCGATTGCAGACAAAGCAATTATTGAACGGACGACTGCGATGTCATTAACAAAGATCATTGCCAGTCCCAGCGCGCCCAAAACCGCTCCCCAAACTGTACGAATGCGGGGCGAGGGGTTTTCGTCTCCACCGGTGCCGATCATTGCAAGAGTAAAGCCGGCGCTGACGACGCTTGTGACCACAAAAAGAAAGGCCGCGAGGATCGTTGCGGCTTGGGTGACTGTACTCAGTGGGAACTGCTGCAGCAGGGCGAAAGTGGTGGCGTCTAGACTCTTGCTGTTTACCTCCAGCAGCATGCCATTTCCCCGTAAGGCATCGAAAAAACCGATTCCACCGAACACGCCAAACCAAAATACAGAGAAGAGCGTTGGCGCGACGACTACTCCGACGAGGAACTCGCGGATCGTGCGTCCGCGCGAGATACGGGCAATGAAAACGCCTACGAAAGGTGACCATGCGAGCCACCAGATCATGTAGTTGAGCGTCCAGCCCTGGAACCAGTCAACGACGGAGCTATCAAAAAACTCAGCGGTCGCAAAGCCAGCCGGAAGGACGTTGAAAACATATCTTCCAAACCCGGAAACAATGGAGTTCATGATGTAGGATGTCGGTCCGAGTACGAGCAGAAAGACCATGAGTCCTAGCGCTAGCAACATGGCTACGTTCGATAGCCTGGCCATGCCCTCACCGAGGTCTCGCCGTAGCGGTATGAAGAACGCGACACACATCGCTACAAAAACCGGCGCAGTCAGATTGCTCGGATTCTCAATGCCGATTAGGCCGGCCAGACCGGTCTGGATTTGAAACACACCCATAGCGAGGGAGCCAGCTAGTCCAACTGCAATTGCAACAATTGACAGCAAGTCGAACAGCCACGCTAGCGCGCGCGTCCAACCATGGTCTCCATATACGTCGGTGAGTGGCGCGCTGAGAAGGAGAGTCCGTCCGCGGCGGAATGCGAAATACGCAATGACAAGGCCGACGACTCCATAGATTGCCCATGCGTGAAATCCCCAGTTCAGATACGTGACAAAGAGCGCTAAACCTGCGGCTTGGGGATCGCCGGAGAACTGCCGAAGAACTGAAAAGTGCGTGAGTGGTTCGGCAGTGCCGTAAAACAGCAGCCCGACACCCATGCCAGCGGCGAACAGCATCGCGATCCATGACGGAGTCGAGAACTCAGGCTCCGATCCCTCTGGGCCAAGCCGCACGGATCCAAAACGCGAAAAGACCAGATAGATCGCTACGAATAGAAGACCGCTCGCCTCCAGCATGATGAACCAGCCGCGACTACTGAATTGTGCGCTTACGATCGCCGATGAAATCGCACCCAGACCTTGTGGATCAACGATGCCCCACAGCGCAATTCCCGCGCTGACGGTGAGTGCCACTATCAGGAGTGGGTTCAGGTGCATTTTTTGAAACTTCCACGATCGTTTTGGCGAGAGCAGATTTATAGCCGCGAGAATCAACCTAGGAAAGTATGAAACCGCTCGACCTGTTTGGTCCGCGGCACGCGTGTCGTCCGAAAGCCGACTGCCGGCTTTGCCCGCAGAGTAAACATTTGCCGCCACTCTCGAAGACGCCTGAGAAATCCCGGCGTTCCATTCAGGATGCGCCATACGAATAGCCGCTTCGGTGAACCGCAGTGCTGTATCGTCTGTTGGTGGCAGCTGGCAGGGCATTGTCACATTAAGTGAAATTGGCCCAATATGGACGACCGACCGGCAGGCTAAGCCGCTGTAATCCCACGCGTCAAAATCAGCGGTTGTCGGTAAATTTCAATCAATCAGACTTAATGTGACAACACCGTCTAGTCTCCCTTCTTTCTGAAAGCTGACGCAGTCGAGTTCGTTTCCGACGTCTGCCTAGCAGCAAGCAGCGGTCGGGCGACCTGCGGGCTATACCTGGCGGTCCAATGACGGCTATGTCCAAATTGCGGACATCGCGGCACGGCGGTCTATTTCAGCGTGTTCTTGTAAATCACGCCGTCTTTCATAATGAGCTTGATCCCCTCAACGCCTTTTCTAGGCGGCGCGTCATACCAGAGCTTGTTGGCACCCAAGATGCTAAGGTCTTCAAGAGGGTTGTCGTCAACGATAAGCAAGTCTGCGTATGCGCCCTGCTCAATAATCCCGATTGGCCCTAGAGGATAAGGATTAAGATCGCCGGTCTTGGCTAGAAGCTCGCCCGCCGTCGATGTTGCCGCTTTCAAAAATTCTAAATTTCCAAAATGATGCCCGAAGAGCCAAATCTCATGGGCTCTCTGCTGGTCAGCCTGAGCATGCGTCGTAAGCACCGCGTCGATCGCGAAAACTTGCTTCGGTTTGTACTTCTTCACTAGCGGGAAATAGTTCTTCATGTCGTCTCGGGCGATGCCGAGCTTCCGGCGGTTCTCGGACGTCAGAGAAGGCAGCTTGAATAACTCTTCCGAAGTGCCAGTTAGCTGGGTCGATAAGTACGCGCCTTTGTCATCTAGCATCTGGATGGTTTCTTCATCAATTGCGAAGCCATGCTCGATGCTAATAACACCAGCTTCCAACGCGCGCTGAATAGACACCGGCTGATTGAGATGTGACATCACGTAAGTGCCGTAGTCTTTTGCCGCTTCCACCGCAGCTCTCGTTTCGTCGATAGTGTAGCCTGTGGAGTGCCAGGGGTCATACTCCGTGGCAACACCACCGCCGCCCATAATCTTGATCTGGCTTGCGCCCTGTTTCAGATTGCGCCTCACAGCAGCCAGAATGGAATCGCGCCCGTCGACAGCGTGAGCGATGTCGAGCCGCTCGATGTTACTGTCCATTACCCCACTGAGTAACGGGTTTCGGGCGCTGAGTGTCCGCGTATCGGCATGACCACTAGTCTGCGAGAGAATCGCGCCACTCGGATAGATTCTTGGCCCGGGTAGGTCTCCGCGATCAACCAGCTTCTTCACGCCCTTTCCGCTCATACCACCCGCGTCGCGCACCGTGGTGAAGCCATCCATCAGCCAGCGTTCTGCTGCAATGACAGTGTTTGCGGCTATCTCCTCCCAAAGCGCGTTTTCGACAGCGGCTATCCCAGGCATCTGAAGCCCGAGGTGGGAATGCATGTCGATCAGCCCCGGCATCAGCGTTCGGCCACCGCACTCGACAACTGTTGCACCATCGTTCGCGTTGAGCGTTTTGTCGCCGATCGTCTTGATCAGGTTGTCCTCGACCAAAACGTTCTTGCCGTTGGCGAGCTTATCGGCCTTGCCGTCGAAGATGTTGCAGTTGGTGAATAAGACCTGCTGGGGTTTCTTTTCGTCCTGCGCCAGAGTAGCAGTCGAAAACAATGCCAATGCTGCTACGGTCCCAATATAGAATTTCTTCGACACGATGTATTACTCACTGTGGTCAAATGTTAAGTTAGCTTGTCCGTTGCATCACGCGGCGTTTTCAAAGGCACTGCGTCTTGGATCACTACCATGGCTGACCAGGCTCTTGTCTACGGCCAAGCTAACCGTGCGCAGCAACGGCATTAGAGGCGAGAGTTGCGTATCAGTTATGTCCGCTCATTGATCTCAGCGGGCAAGGCGGACATCTGGCGAGCACAGCTCATCCCTGTTCGGCTTTGCCTTCGGAAGCAGACATCGCGCAGCGCGACAGGTATGTCTGCTTTGACCCCAAAAGCGGGCATTGATATTTGCAGGTTTGGCAACTCACGAATTCAACTTATGGGACGTTGCCAAACGCGTTTATCGTGGGCGGACTGTTGCCATACGTCGCGAAGGCCATTACTTCAAGTTGTATCGGTCCAGAAGTTGAGCCCGAAACGACAATGACGCCTCTGACTAAAATGCAGGAAGCTTTCGCTCTCGCATACGTTGAAATCGGCAATGCCCGGCAAGCCTATGCCGCTGCGGGCTACTCGCCGGGCAGCTCATTGGCGACGCAGCAGAAGGAAGCGCACAAGCTGCTGCACAACCCCAAGGTCGCACCCAGGATACGTGAGCTGCAGACCAATGCGCGGCGGCGTGCGGAGGCGGAATACGGCGTTACCGTCGACAGGCTCACGGATATGT
>DAOUZE010000502.1 GCA_030665765.1 Filomicrobium sp. | reverse complement strand
TCGAATTTTCGCATCACAGGTTCCGATATCGCTATTGAGGGCAAGGTCGGATTGGACGCAAAGGGCGGTGCCCGGAGTTTCGACTTTCCGAGATTCTCGTTGGATCTTGTTAGCCGGCTGAGTGCGAGTGGGAAACGTCGCAAGAATGGTGTTTGGAACCTGAAACTGGCCGGAAAGACCTATCAGGGCCGTACTTTTTTCCGCTCCCTGTTTTCAGTTGGACGTGACAAGGGCGGTAGCCGGGGCAAGAAGACTGCTGGTTTCGATGTGGTTGCGAACATCGAAAATGTACTCGGATTTGACGACGTAGCTCTGAGGAAGGCCAAATTAACGATGTCCAGCCGCCATGGCGAGCTTACCGCTCTGGAGGGGCGAGGGGTGCTCGATGGTGGCAAGCCGATGGTGTTTGAGTTGCGGGGCAAGAGCCGCAGCGGTGGTTCGCGGCGCTTGGTGGTCGATACATCGGACGCAGGCAAAGCATTTAAGCTCGTTGGATTCTACCCCAACATGGTTGGTGGGCGGCTGCGTTTAGAAATTGATCTCGATGGGAGCGGGGCGGCGGAAAAAACAGGCACGCTGTGGGTTGAGACATTCAAGGTGCTCGGCGATCCCGTTATTTCGGAAGTTGTCGGTAGCGCCGATGAGAGTGTGCCGGCTATCGCCCGCAAGCGTCGGGTGGTGCGACAGGTTTTCGAATTCGATAGTTTGCGGGCGCCATTTTCGGTCGGTCATGGACAGATCGTCGTGCATGACGCGGCGCTGCATGGTGCGCTGTTGGGCGCCACGCTGCGCGGCAAGGTCGATTTCACAAGTAAAACCGTTGACCTTGGTGGGACCTACGTTTTTCTGCAGGGATTGAATAACGCTTTCGCGGCGATCCCACTACTGGGAGAGCTCCTTTCGGGACCGCGCAAGGAAGGTATCTTTGGCACCAACTATGCCATTCGTGGGCCGATGGCACGACCGCAAGTCTTCGTGCATCCGCTGTCATCAATCGCACCAGGTATCTTCAGGGAGATTTTCCAGCTGGCGCCGCAGTCGCAAAGTGTTTCACCGCGTTCGCAGCTCGGTGGTGTCGGTGCTGGGCGGAGGCTGTTGGACCGACGGGGTAAGGCCGGGGGTAAAATAATTGACGGCTGGGGGACACAGTTGGATACGGACTAAGCCCTTGCGGCTAGTGCGCAGATGCAGATTCTTGTAGCTCGGGGTATTCTGAGGGACGGTTTGGCCTTCTCAAAACGGGCGCAACAGCACGTGACGTTTCTTCCCGAACGATAGCCTGATAACGCCATCTTCACTGAGGTCGCGGTTGGATAACTCGGCCTTGTCGTCTGTGACGGGTGTGTTGTTGACCTTGAGGGCGCCGCCCTTGATCTGACGCCGCGCTTCGCTGTTTGATTTTGTTAGGCCGGCGCGGACAAAAGCATCTAGAATTCCCAGGCCGGAAGCCAGTTCTCCGGCAGCGATTTCGACACTTGGTAAGTCGGATGCCAGGGTGCCTTGTTCAAAGGTGAGGCGAGCGGTTTCTGCAGCCTTGTCGGCGCGATCCTGACCGTGCATCAGGGCCGTCGTGGCTGTGGCAAGGATCTTTTTGGCTTCGTTGATCTCGGCCCCTTCCAACGCCTCCAGCTTCGCGATTTCTTCGAGCGGAAGGGTCGTGAAGAGGCGCATGAAGCGGCCGACATCGGCATCTTCCGTGTTCCGCCAGAACTGCCAGTAATCATACGGCGAGAGCTGGGCTTCGTTGAGCCAGATGGCACCCTCGGCGGTCTTGCCCATCTTGGCGCCGGAGGAAGTGGTGAGCAGCGGGCAGGTCAGGCCGTAGAGCTGATGGGTGCCCATGCGGCGGCCAAGGTCAATCCCGGTGACGATGTTGCCCCATTGATCGGAGCCGCCCATTTGAAGATTGCAGTCGATCCGGCGTGCCAGTTCGACATAATCGTAAGCCTGCAGGAGCATGTAGTTGAACTCGATAAAGGAGAGTTCTTGTTCACGCTCGATACGCAGGCGTACCGAGTCCATCGTGAGCATGCGGTTGATGGAAAAATGCCGACCAGCGTCAC
>DAOUZE010000310.1 GCA_030665765.1 Filomicrobium sp. | reverse complement strand
ATCGATAACAACGCGTCCATGTAGCGAGTGGCGTAACGGTCGGCATCGGCGTGGGTGCGCGCGGCCTCACCGAGCATGTCGAAGGATATCGAATAGCCGCGCTTCTCGTAGGCTTCCGCGCGCTTCAACGCGTCCTGAATTGTGCGTCCGAAGACAAACTGGTCGCCGAGTACACGAATCGCCTGACGCATGGCCTTGCGGATGACCGGCTCGCCGGAGCGCACCACCAGTCGCTTTAAGGCGTCGAATGCACCGACTTTGCCGGGAATGTTCAACTTGACGATGCGGCCGGTGAGCAGCAGGCCCCAGGTCGAGGCGTTGACGAAAAGGCTATCGGAATGGCCCAAGTGCCGGTTCCATTCCCCCTGACCGATCTTTTCGGCGATGAGCTGGTCAGCGGTCTCCGTATCAGGAACACGAAGCAGCGACTCGGCCAAGCACATGAGGATGACGCCTTCCTCGGTGGAAAGATCATATTCGCGCATGAAGGCGTCGACGCCGGCATATTCATGGCGATTGTTGCGTGAGGTGTGTATTAATTGGCGAGCAACTTCGGCCGTGCGTCGGCGTTCGGCCTCACTGTAGACAGCGCGCTCGATCAGGCCGGCAACAAGGCGGCCTTCTTCCATAAGATGATACGAACCGAATTCATCACGCGGCGGACCTGCATCGAGGCCACGAATGAATGGATCAAAATCTTCCAGCTCAGTCCCGCTGACCGCAGCCATGTCGTCCCCTGGGTTTTGGCATCAAACAGACGACTCAAAGACTCGTTGTTAAGTATCATACTATTAACCATCGGCAGCTTGACGAGTCGCGAATGCGTTTCTCAGTTGAGAAGTTCGCCCTGGCCAGGCTCACAAATTCGGGAGCGCGCTTCTTGGACCTCGCACGAGAGGAGATCTACAAGTGGCTGGAAAGCCGAAAAAACGCAGGGGTAAGAGTGCCCAACCGAAAACGGCAGCGCTCAGTAATGACAAAAACCGTCCTGAGAGCAAGGCCAAGCGCCCTGCACGGGCAAAAAAGCGGGCCGAAAAGCCAGCAACGGCCCGAAAACCGGTAGCACGGACGAAGAAACCCGCGGCTGCTGCGGCAGACGCGAAACAGCTTGTGGTCGCCCGGACGGGATCCGAGCTGCGCGAGGCGACAGAACCTTGGCGTTTAAACGGCGCAAAACTTGCTTTGGTACCGACGATGGGGGCCTTGCATGCTGGTCATTTCGCGCTGGTGGAGAAGGCCAAAGCCACTGCCGACCGGGTGATTGTTTCAGTATTTGTCAATCCGACCCAGTTCGCCCCAAATGAAGACCTGGACCGCTATCCGCGTGATGAGGCTAGCGACCTGAAACGGCTGTCCGACCTCGGAGTCGACCTGGTATGGGCGCCGACTGTTGCCCAGATGTATCCTGATGGATTTTCAACGAGGGTTGCGCCCGGTTATGCTTCAAAGGGGCTGGAAAGTGATTTCCGCCCGCATTTCTTTAGTGGCGTGGCAACCGTGGTGGCCAAACTCTTCAACCAGGTGCGGCCCCATTTCGCGGTCT
Source organism: Filomicrobium sp. (assembly GCA_030665765.1). GTDB lineage: Bacteria > Pseudomonadota > Alphaproteobacteria > Rhizobiales > Hyphomicrobiaceae > Filomicrobium. The sequence goes on along the minus strand of DAOUZE010000310.1, from coordinate 2,816 downwards.
TCGGCGAGAAGGATTACCAACAGCTCATTGTCGTCAAGCAACTCGTCAGGGATCTCGACATGGGGCTTGAAATCGTACCCGTGGCGACCGTGCGTGAGAAGGACGAACTGGCTCTATCATCACGCAATGCCTACCTCAGCGACGCGGAGCGGAGTGTCGCCCCTAATCTCAATCTTGTGTTGAAAGAAGTAGCGGAAGCCGCCGCCCACGGCGCCAGCATCGCGCATTTGAGAGCCGCGGCGAAGGTCCGGCTACTGACGCTAGGATTTGAAAAGGTCGATTACATCGACGTGCTCGATGCTGAATCGCTGCAGCCGTTCGAACTTGAGGCCGGCCGGCCGGGGCGGGTGCTGGGGGCCGCCTGGCTTGGGCGAACCCGCCTGATCGACAACGTCGGCGTGGTATTGTGAAGGGGCAGCATTGAAGCAGGGAGCTTGATGAAGAATGAAGCTTGATGTGGAAAACATCGTCCACGGCGGAATCACTGGAGCGCTGTTCGGAATTGCCTACATCTTTGCTAGGTCGTGGTGGACAAATGACTATTCGGATGCAACGACGTTGAACCTAATTGGTGCCGCTTTGGTCGGGGCAGTGGCAGGAATCGCGGCGTTTGCGGTGCGCTGGTCGACTGGGGCAGACGGCAAGTAAACATTATCTGAGGCCGACCGTGACGTTGAGGTCCTTGCCAAACGGCCTGGCCCCGTGGCACCCAGATAACCAGAAAAACTTTAAGAGATTCGCTCACGGCCCAGCTACAGTTGTCCCGCGTCGGCTGGCCTAAAGGGTGAATTGCAGCGGGACCAACACGACATGGCAAAACCGCAAGGCAGCGATCTTTTCGCGAGTCCAGAGAAGAGCTTGAGCACAAAATCATCCCCACGCGGGCGCAAGCCGGTTGACGCAGCCGACGCGTACACCGCCGCTGACATCGAGGTTCTGGAAGGCCTGGAGCCTGTCCGGCGCCGACCTGGTATGTTCATTGGTGGGACCGATGAGAAAGCGATGCACCATCTGTTTGCCGAGGTCATCGATAACTCGATGGATGAGGCGGTGGCCGGGCACGCGAGTTGGATCGAGGTGCATCTTGATGCCGACGGCTACCTAACGGTTGCCGACAACGGGCGCGGCATTCCAGTCGATCCACATCCCAAGTTCAGAACGAAGTCGGCGCTGGAAGTCATCATGACGACGCTGCACGCCGGCGGCAAATTCGATGGCAAGGCCTATCAAACCTCGGGCGGATTGCATGGCGTCGGCGTTTCAGTGGTCAATGCGCTGTCGGAAAACCTTGAGGTCGAAGTCGCGCGCGGCCAGCAGCTTTACCGGATGAATTTCGAGCGTGGCCTTCCCGTTGGAAAGCTCCAGAAACTCGGAGCGATCAAAAACCGGCGCGGCACCAAGGTGCGCTTCTTTCCGGACTCGAAAATCTTCGGGAAGGACGTGGCGTTCAAACCGGCGCGGCTTTTCACCATGGCGCGCTCAAAAGCGTATCTGTTTGGTGGTGTTGAGATCCGATGGTCGTGTGATCCTTCGTTGATCACAGGCGACACTCCGGCCGAAGCAGTGTTCCATTTTCCCGGCGGTTTGAAGGACTACCTCACCGAGAGCCTCAACGGGCACGCACAGGTGACGGCCGAAATGTTCACCGGCCGCGTCGAAAAAGAAGGTGGGCATGGTTCGGTGGAATGGGCCATCACCTGGATCAGCAATGCCGATGGATTTACCCGCTCCTACTGCAACACCATCCCGACCGCCGACGGTGGCACTCACGAGAATGGCTTGAGGCAGGCGCTGACCAAGGGGTTGCGTGCTTATGGGGAACTCGTCGGCAATAAGAAAGTTTCGCAGATCACTGCCGAGGACACGATGAGCACGGCGGCGGGGATGCTGTCCGTATTCATTAGAGAACCGGAGTTTCAGGGGCAAACCAAGGACAGGCTGGCGACCGTTGAAGCGGCAAGGATTGTCGAGAATACGGTTCGCGACGCCTTCGACCATTGGCTCGCCGATCGTCCTCAGCAAGCCACCAAACTCATGGAATGGGCCATCGAGCAGGCGGAAGACCGGCTGCGTCGACGACGTGAAAAGGAAGTCAGCCGGCAATCGGCAACGCGCAAGCTGCGGCTGCCAGGCAAGCTTTCCGACTGCACAATTCGTTCGGCGCAGGGTACCGAGATTTTTATCGTCGAAGGCGACTCGGCGGGCGGTTCGGCCAAAAGCGCGCGCAAGCGTGATACGCAGGCTGTGCTGCCGTTGCGCGGCAAAATTCTCAATGTTGCCAACGCTTCGGCGGCGAAGCTATCGGCAAACCAACTGCTGTCAGATCTAGTTCAGGCCCTCGGGGCGGGAATCGGCAAGCATTACAACAATGCTGATTTGCGTTACGAGCGTGTGATCATCATGACTGACGCCGATGTCGACGGCGCGCATATCGCATCCCTGCTGATCACATTCTTTTACCAGAAAATGCCGGAACTGATCGACAACGGACACCTCTATCTGGCCGTGCCGCCGCTGTACAAGCTGACGCATGGGGCAAAGTCTGTTTATGCGCGAGACGATGCCCACAAGGAGGAACTGATGGCCTCCGAGTTCAAGGCCAATGCAAAGGTCGAGGTCAGCCGCTTCAAAGGCCTCGGTGAGATGAGCGCGGCGCAGCTCAAGGAAACCACCATGTCCCCTGTAACTCGGACGCTATTGCGGGTTGATGTTGGCGATGTTGAACGCAGTGAGATCACCGATGCAGTCAATGCGCTGATGGGTTCGAAGCCGGAAGCCCGTTTCCGTTTCATCCAAGACAACGCGGCATTCGCGAC
>DAOUZE010000419.1 GCA_030665765.1 Filomicrobium sp. | reverse complement strand
CGAGCACGTGGAGCAACACGGCATGATCAAACCGATTATCGACAAAGCAGAAATCTCAGTTGATTTTCCTGGCAAGACCTACATGGGGTCTTTCACGCGCCATAGCGGCTTCGAAGTCACCGCTGACAAGGAGGGTGTGCGAATCCAATTCCTGCATCGTGTTGGAGAACGCCGACGCGTGGGGCTCCACATCCACTACCGGCTGTTGGCGGATATGCTTGAGGAGATTGGTGAAGCCTTAAAATCCTCAAAGCAATTGGACCACGACCAGCGTAAATTTCTCATGTCGTCAGCGGACGCTCTGCAGCAGGCGCTGAAAAGCCTGGAAGATCGCGAGAAATCATCGAATTCATAGAGGCTGACGAAGGTGGTACAAGGATATTGTCAACTTAACATCCACTAAGATGGATCGTGCCAATGTTCTGGTCTTAACCCAAGCCCGATCGCACGCGCGGATAGACCTCGCAACATGGGAAGCCGGTCGAACATTTTCAGAGCCAGTGGCGCGCGCGGCGCTTCGTCGGCATCTAAGGCGGGGATGAGAATTCTGTCGTGTGCCGCGATCTGAGCGCGTTGTGTCATTCGCGATGGCCAGCCGCGACGCTTTTGAACCGCCACGAGAAGGTTTTCTGGAGCGCTCCCCGTCTTAAGCGACGCGCCCAATCTGCGAGGCGATCCACGCTATGGCCGTGGGTCGTCTGTGAACCGCAAACTTTTCGTTGGCCGGTGCAGCCCGATGAAAGTGCACGGAAAACGCATCGTCGGCCGGGGGGCCCGTTTGGGTGTCAATTGACAGTATCGAAGAATTTAAGTGAATTTGCGAGGTCCATACGACAGGTCAGTGACGGCCATGACTGCAGACCAGAAGGGCGGTTAGGACGGCTCGTGGTGGCCTGCCCCTAATCTCGGTGGCATTCTAAGTGAGCGCATCCGGCTATTTCGAATGCTAGATGAGGAAACCACGGTATGGCGCGGAAGCGGCACACGACGGAACTGATCATCGGCATGTTGCGAGAAGCTGAGGTGAGGCTGGTCCAGGGCGAAACCAAAGGATGGAAATGACTACGATCAACGAGCGCATCGCCAAGGAACTTAATGTGCAAGTCGGCCAGGTCGCCGCAGCCGTGGAGCTGTTTGGAGAAGGTGCGACGGTACCATTCGTTGCCCGCTACCGTAAGGAGAAGACGGACGGGCTCGACGACACTCAGTTGCGCAAGATCGAGGAGCGTGTGGGCTACCTTCGTCAATTGGAAGATCGCCGCGCCACGGTGCTCAAGACGATTGCGGAACAGGGCAAGCTGACGCCGGAGCTGGGGCACTCCATCGCAGCCGCGGATAGCAAAATCGAACTCGAGGATCTCTACGCCCCCTTTAAACCGAAGCGGCGGACCAAGGCACAAATTGCGCGAGAGAGTGGGCTCAACCCGCTGGCCGACGCGTTGCTCTCAAATCCGTCGCTTAGTCCAGTCAAGGAAGCCGACAAATACATCAACCCTGAGAGCGGCGTGACCGATGCGGATGCCGCACTCAATGGCGCCAGATCTATTCTGATCGAGCGGATCGGCGAGGACGCCAGGCTCGTCGGTGAGCTGCGCGAAACACTGTGGGGGTCTGGGCGCCTTGCCTCGAGCGTGAAGAAAGGCAAGGCGGCGGAAGGCAGCAAGTTCTCCGACTATTTCGATTTCCGCCAGCCCATACGGGAGCTGCCGTCGCATCGCGCCTTGGCCCTCTTGCGCGGGCGCAACGAGGGAGTCCTCGCCCTGGACCTTGATGTCAACGCCGAGCCGGATCGACCCCATGCGGCTGAGCTAAAAATCATGTCGGCCTTCGGCATCGGCAATCGTGGCCAACCCGCGGACGGCTGGCTCGTTGATACGGTCAAGCAAGCTTGGAAGACTAAGCTTCACAAGTCACTTACGGTCGATCTTCTCGCGCGGCTCAAGGAGCACGCCGACAACGCGGCGATCGACATATTCAAATCGAACCTCAAAGACCTCTTGCTGGCTGCGCCCGCCGGACCGTGCATCACGATGGGACTGGATCCGGGGATCCGCACAGGCGTAAAAGTCGCGGTCGTGGATCAGACCGGCAAGTTGTTGGATACGGCTACGGTATATCCCCACGAGCCACGCAAGGACTGGACCGGCGCGCTCGCGGCACTCGGTACATTGTGCCTCAGACATAAAGTCGACGTCGTCGCAGTTGGCAACGGTACAGCGAGCCGGGAAACCGACAAACTGGCCGGCGATCTTATTAAGCAATTGCCGGATCATAAGCTGATTAAGGTAATGGTCTCAGAGGCCGGCGCGTCCGTCTATTCCGCGTCCGAACTCGCCGCCAAGGAGTTTCCGGATCTTGATGTCAGCCTGCGCGGCGCGGTGTCAATTGCGCGGCGGTTACAGGATCCACTTGCAGAACTGGTCAAGATCGAGCCGAAGGCCGTTGGTGTCGGACAGTACCAGCACGATGTCGACCAGACCAAATTGGCCCGTTCGCTTGAAGCAGCGGTGGAAGATTGCGTGAACGCCGTCGGGGTCGACGTCAACATGGCGTCGGCGCCGTTGCTTGCCCACGTTGCCGGTCTCAACACCGCAATCGCTCAGAACATTGTGCTCCACCGGAACGAACATGGAGCGTTCAAGAAGCGGTCCGACATCAAGAAGGTCGCGCGTTTGGGTCCCAAGGCCTTCGACCAGGCGGCTGGGTTCCTGCGCATCATGAACGGACCGAACCCCCTTGATGCGTCTGCCGTTCACCCCGAGGCCTACAAGGTTGTCGAGCGCATCGTGGAGGCGACCAAAAAGCCGGTGAAGGCAATCTTAGGTGACACCGCATTCCTGCGAACGCTAAGCCCCTCAAAATTTGCCGACGAGAACTTTGGCGTCCCCACAGTGACCGACATTCTGGCCGAACTCGAAAAGCCGGGGCGGGACCCACGTCCGGAATTCAAGACGGCGACTTTTGAAGAAGGAATAGAGAAGATTTCTGATCTACGGCCCGGAATGGCGCTCGAGGGCGTGGTGACAAACGTGACGGCGTTCGGCGCATTCGTCGATGTCGGTGTTCATCAGGATGGG
>DAOUZE010000132.1 GCA_030665765.1 Filomicrobium sp. | reverse complement strand
CCAAGTAGTCTCGTTGAGCGAACCTAGGATGACGGCATCAGCGCTCAGCAACTGCGATTCCATCGCCCCCCAGATGCTGAGCCTTGGGTGCTTGGGAACCCGTGGAATGACTGGTGGAAGTGTCGCAATAAGACTGCGGTATAGATCCGGATAGTCGATGGCCGAAATCTCGGGCGACGTGTCTGCGCAGGCAAGCAGTTCAGTGAAGAAGCCGGCGGCAGTCTGGCCGGCTTCTCCTGAATAAAGGGGGGGCTCGGCCCCAGCCGCGATTTCTTCTTTGGTAAGACAGCTTGCGGCCTCGGCCAGGGCGGCATGATGCTGCGCCATTTCCTTGAGCGGCAACTGGTTACGGTCGGCAAACGCTGCGAGGAGCGGCGCGGAGGCTTCAGCCAAGCGCCGCAAGAGATCGCCTGCCCGCTCCCAGTCCTCTTCCCACAAGCGTCTTGCTGCCGGGTCCCGGCGCTCACCGCTGACTACTTCACGCTTCGCCCGCTCCAGTGCTGCAAAAAGATCCTGCAGACCGCTACCGATGTAGGTAGTTCGAAATACCGCGAGTTCCAAAGCTCTCGCTGCAAACCGGACTTCTCGCGCCGACAGCCCGAAGCGCGCTAGCGGATGCTTTAGTAGCGCCATCGTTGCGACCGGTGTGAAGTGCTTCGAGATGGCGTCGACGACGAGTTCGAGAAACGATCCTGGGACAGTCTTCGCGAACGGCCGCCCGGCGCTGTCGTCGACCCGGATGCCCCATGCCTCAAGACGAATTGCAACCCGCCGCGCCAAGAGTCTGTCGGGAGTTACAAGTGCGGCGGTCTTGTTCTCGTGCTCGGCCACCTCGCGCATGATAAGCGCGATCGCCTCCGCTTCCTCCTGCGGATTGGCGGCTTCGATCAAGCTGACATCCGCGAATCCACCGGCGATTGCATTCCTGTCGGTCGCCAATACCCAATCGTGCCAATTCGCGGTTGTCTCGGTTGGTCGCATCGCTTCGCTGACGAAGTCGGACCGTGCCGATAGCGTCGGCGACGGTTCGCTGCCTGCAACCAGGCGAATATCACTGCGCGAAACCTCAAGCGTTTGAAGCAGTTTCTTGAGACCAAAATCAGGGTGTTCGGGATGGCCTGGCGCGATGGCTGTCCAGCTGTCTTCATCAAGGCCGAGGTCAAGCCCCGGCAGTACGATAGCGCCGTTCTCCAACGCGGCCACGGCTTGCATCAATTCGACCGTCGCCGGGATCGATCCAGTCACACCTGCGACAATGACGGGCCCCGCCGGAGGAGCCTGTCGAAGCCGTTGCGCTTCGGCGATAAGTAGCCGATTCTGCCGGTCCCACGGTGACAAAAATCCCCGTTCAATTAATACAGCCGGCCAGAATTGCGTGATGATTTTCAGAAATTCAAGTGTCGCTTGCCAGTGCTCGGAGAAGCTGGCGGGAACAATGTCGGCAATGCCATCGAGGGTGCGTCCCTCGCGCTCGACAAGGTCCATGAGCCCAGCGAGTTCAAGGGCCATATTGGCGGCCTGGGCCGGGGTTCGTGCGCCCGCCGACGGGATCGGCCCAAGACCAAGCTCGCCCGTTGGATCGCTGCCGCTGCCGCGCTTGGCTTTCGACCACTGTAAAACCATCCGGGTGAGTAACAGCAGCCGTTCGGTTTTCCCGATGGCCGGTGCAAGCTCCAAGGCGACGGACCCAGTTCCGATTTCCGAGGCGACGGCTGCAGCCCCGATCAGAAGCTTGTCTTCATCCGGCCTGGCGATGGCACGGATACGTGGCAGCAACATTGCCGAGCGTCCCGATGCCGATAGGAACATGTCCGCGAGCGCCCGTTCGGCGCGTCGCGTTGGCAACATGATGGTAATCCCGCTCAAATCGATCGGTTCTGGCTGCATGCCACCAGGCCGAGGCAGATCGCCATTCAGTAAGGCCGAGACAAGCGTCGGTAAAAACGCGGTGCCGGTCGGAATGGTGAAGACCTTGTCCCGCATGTTCGCAGATCCTTAATCGATAGGCGCGTTTAGCTCGGCGATGAAGCGTTCGGCATCGACAAGTGCTGGCGGCGTGCCCACGTGCATCCACCAGCCATCGAGTACCAAGCCGTAAAGCCGGCCCAAAGCGATGGCCCGATCCCATACGATATTGAGCGAGAATCTGCCCTGCGGTGCATCGTCAAACATGCTGGGACGGGCAATCGACACACCGGTGAAAACGTAAGGTGCAGTCTCGCTGGCACCACGCCGTGTTAGACACCCGTCGGCCCCAAGGCGAAAATCGCCGTCGCCCGAGTAGCCGAGGCTGCGGTCCTTCTCCGCCAACAACATGAGGCTGTCCATCCGTGCCGCATCCCAGCCCGCGATCAAACGCTTAAGGTTGCATACTCCGGTCTCCACCCAGGTAGTATCCGAATTACAGATGAGAAACGGCCGACCTCCAATAAGAGGCAAGGCTTTGACGACACCGCCTCCGGTCTCAAGCAGCAGCCCGCGCTCGTCGGAAATGCTGACCTCCGGTCCACGGTTGGCCGATTGACGAGCCGCGAGGTGGGCTTCCAATACCTCCGCTTTGTAATGCACGTTGACGACGGCGCGCTTGATGCCGCTGTCAGCCAGCCGATCCAGCGTGTGGTCGACCAGTGGACGTCCGGCAAGCGGTACCATCGGCTTCGGCGTCGTGTCGGTGAGCGGACGCATACGTTTGCCAAGGCCGGCGGCCAGCACCATCGCAGTATCGATTTCTACGCTCATCCGTCGGGCCTATTCGCTTGTTGGAATCATTGGTCGTCGGCGCGAGACCAAGGGGCTTTTCCGGTCAAGTTGTTCACGAACGATGTTAGACCGAGATGGTGTGTGTACGCACGCTTGCAGGAAATGCGTCTTCATACCACTGCGCTAATGCACCAAGTTTGGGGTGGGAGAGATTTCGTTCCAGATATCCCCAGATGCGGGGTAGATGAGCCAGATAGCGGTTCTTGCCGTCGCGTCGCGCCAAGCGCGCGAAGATGCCCAAGATCTTGCTATTCCGCTGGGCACCCAGCGCTGCATAGATGAAGCGGAAGCGAGCCTCATCGAACGATGCATCCATCGCTGCTGCCTTGGCGCAGTAGTAAGCCAGCAGCTTGCTTTCGAGTTCAGCGGCAACGTCGAGCCGGGCATCTTGAAGCAATGAAACAAGGTCGTAGGCAGCCGGCCCCTGCAAGGCATCTTGGAAATCGATAATACCTGCGCGGCGCGCACCCTCCCGGTCAGCAAGTAAAAGTAGATTGGGCGAATGGTAATCACGCAGCATCCAACCAGTCGGCTCCGCCAGGATCTGGGAGAAGATTGGCGTCCAAATCGATTGGAAGCGATGCCGCTCAGCCTCTGGCGGTTGACGTCCATGTACCGCCTCCCACAACCAGTCGGGCACAAGCTCGGTCTCGATTTCGAGGATGGTGCGATGCAGACGGGGTAACAGATGCGTTTCGCCGTTTCCGACCAGCAGCGGTTGATCGGCTGCAACAGGCCGCAACGAAAGCAGCACGTTAACGGCATCGCGCCAGAGGTCCTCTTGCTTGATGCCGGCCGCCAATGCTTCGGCGTAGCAAAGTTCACCCAAGTCTTCCAGTACAATGAAGCCGTCTTCGATATCCGCGGCCAAGATCTTGGGCGCGCTGAGATCGTTTTCCAGAAGCGCCCGCGCGACGGCCAGAAACGGCCGCACATCTTCAGCGAGTTTGGCGATCTGGCTGTACGGCAATCCATCGCGCACAGGAGGGCCGTCGGCTTGTCGAGGCCAATCCATGAGGAGGGCGGTCCGCGGCGTGCACGTGCTTCGAGCGAGTCGCCCGTAGCGGCGCGTCGAAGCATCGCCCGCCAGCGCCGACAGCTGCACCTTGTCGCCATCATATCCGGCATCCCGGATCAATTGGTGCATCGCTTGTAGCCGCTGCGAACGGTCCGCCCACTCGCCGTGTCCTTCAACCCGCATATTGCGCGTCACTAAATCGCCGTCGCCAGGTTCCTCCAAGCTAACCTCGAGCCGCTCAGCCGGTAGCCGGTCGAAAGCGCGCTGTGGCCATTCAACAAGCACCGCGCCCCGTGCAAGCAAGTGCTCAAAACCAAGTTCATCGAGTTCTTCCGGTGACGACAATCGATATAGATCGAAATGAGACAGGGCGACGCGTCCGGTCTCATAAGTCTGCACGAGTGTGAACGTCGGGCTCGGAACCTCGTGTTCGGGATCGTCGGCCAGTGCGCGAATAAGGGCGCGAGCAAACGTTGTTTTTCCCGCGCCAAGATCACCCTGCAGCAAAACCAGGTCGCCAGGGCGCACCACGAACGCCAGCTCTTGCGCGAACCTATCAAGTTGCGCTTGGCAAATCCGTTCAAGTTGAAAACTGTGCGTCGCTATTGGGTCCATATCGCCATTTGCCCGGATTTGGCTGCGATTACCACAGCTGTCTCTATCTCCCTGCTTCAGTTAGCATTTTGGAGATTAAAGGGCGAACCCGTTGAACGCTGTGTGCAAACCGGCCGGAGAAGCTGTCCAGTCACGCTACAGTTCTTTGAACAGCCAGCTGAACGGACTCCAACAGGTCGTCGACGGATTGCGGCTCTTCAGGCTGAACCTTTTCGGGACCGCCTTCCGGCAAACGAACGGTTACCCGGGTGCCGACGCCCGGCGCCGATTCAAGCTGCATTATGCCGCCATGCAACTCAACCACGCTCTTAACGATCGACAGCCCTAGTCCGGCACCGCGGTGCTTTTGACCCCTGCTGTCGCTTTCGAACCTCTCAAAAACCCGTTGCTGCGCTTCCTGTGGGATCCCGACACCGCGGTCTTCGACCTGCAAAATGACTTCGTGTGTTTCGCGCCAGCAGGTGACGAGCACCGTTTCTCCCTCGTTGGAAAAGCCAACTGCATTGGAGAGGAGATTGTAGAGCACCTGCCTGATCCTCGCCTTGTCTGCGACGAACGTCGTGACGTCGTCGGCAATCGCCAAATCGAGGGTGAGATGCGCTCGTGCTGCGCGCTCTTGCACGCCGCGTATCGCAGAATCTATTACTTCCCGCACATCGATGCACTCGACCTCAAGCTCAAGCGCGCCCGCATCAATCGTTGCCAAATCAAGGATTCCGTCGATGATCGACAGGAGTGTGTTTGAGGAGGACGAGATGTCCTGCAGGTATTCGCGTTGCTTGTCGCTGAGTTCGCCAAGGTGTGAGCTGCCGAGCAGATCGGTAAAACCTATGATGTTGGTCAAAGGCGTGCGTAATTCATACGAGACATGCCCGATGAACTGGTTTTTCATCCGCGCAGCCGTTTCGAGAGCTTCATTGCGTTCCACCAACGCGCGCTCGTAACGCCGCGAGGCCGTCACATCTGCGAAGGTGATCAGTGTCGCCCCGTCAGGCAATGGCATGACCGAGAAATCGACGACGCTGGAATCGCGCCGCAGCATCTGTCCGTCGAACGGCACACGTTCGTCGGGAAGCGCTGTCGCCGATTCCTTGAGGCGCGCCCAGACATCTGCGTCTTCGTGAAGAGACGTCGAGCGTTCAACGATGTCATCAATGTGGGGACCTGACTCCAGCAGGTTTGTATCGATTTGCCAGATCGTCGCGAAGGCGCTGTTCCACAGCTTCAAGCGCCCATCGGTGGCGAACACAGCCACGCCCTCCTTCAGGCCGTCGATGGTTTCGCTCTGCACGCGCAGTGTCGCTTTTAGTTCACTCTCCAGAGCTAGCCGCTCGGTTTCGTCAATGTAAAGATGCGTCACCCCACCGTCAGGGCGCTGCTCGGAGATGAGTTGAACGATGCGTTCGCCGGGCAAGTGCCACCAGCGGTCAGCTTCGCTAATGGTCTCGTTGCCGTCGAGTATCGTGTTGCGCCACTCGCGGTAATTGACGACCTCCGGCAGGCGCCCCAGTTCGCGCAGTCTATCGAACAGCTCGGTATCGCGAGGTTGGGCGCGAAGCCATTGCGGATCCAAGCCCCACAGATTGACATAGGCCTCGTTGGCGAAGACTAAACGTCGTTCGGCGTTGAAGATCGCGATCGCTGTCGCGACGTGATTAAGCGTACGGTCGAAGGCTTCCGATTGCTGATTGAGTTCGCTTTGCGCCAGTTCCAGTTCGGTTACGTCTACCGCAGCGATAGCGACCGTGTTTTGCAGTCGGACCGCCATCAGATCGTGTACGCGCCGTTCATTACCAAACAGCAGATTGATCCTGCGCCGGAAACGTGGGGTCGTATTGAGCGCTTTGAGAAGCCCGTCGCGCTGGCGCTGTTCGAGGAGCTCGATCTGCTTTTCAACAACCTCATCACTGCTCGCCTCGACCGTCGCGGCGTATGCCTCATTGGTCCAGGTCAGCCGGCCTTCATGGTCGCAAAACCATACGGGCATCGGCAAGGCATTGAGTATCGCGCGGCTTGAGCGGATATCGCGGGCCAAACCCTCGTGCCCATCAATGATGCGGGAGATATCACGCTTGTAGCCAGCGACATCTCGGATGCGCAGCACCGCACGTCCGGAAGAAGCGCGGCCATCTGTCTCCAGATGAATCCCGGCCACCGTCCTGAGGATCATGTTGAAAGGACGCCCAATCCGCAGGAGTCCGTCCAGTGCCTCTTCGAACCGCGATGCACTGGCCTGATCGAGCCAGCTGGAAAACGAAACGATGTGCGCGTCTTCGGCTGGCAGACCTACAACCCCGCGCAGCGTGTTACAGACAACCCGAGGCTGCAACCCGGTGTCCCACAAGATGAGGATCTGTGGTTCTCCGCCGATAACCGCTTCCGCCACAGCCAACTGACGCTTCAATGAAGCCGCCTCGTTCTGGGCCGAGCGGACTTGACTGCGCATGGTTCCTGCTGCGCGCAACACGAAGATCGAAGCCGCCAGTCCGCCAACCGCGGTCAGGCCAATCACGACGAGTTGCGCAATACCGAGGCCGTTAACGGTGCTTCCTGCCCCTTGCACCACCCCCGCCGTCAGCACCAGGGCGCAGGCGAGGCTTGCCAACAGCAGCATAAGGAGCTCGCGGCTCGTCGAAGTGATCGAGGAGTTGACGGGTCTGGAAGCCATCGCGTTTCCTTAGACTTCAATATGCCGTCTTGGGGCAGGCCGGAACGCGATGCTGCAGGCAGGGCTCAAGGCATACGAGTCGAGTTTCGAATCGCACGAATTATGCGGTGCCCAGCCATTGTTGGCCAGGGCGGTGCGAACACATCCACCTTCAATAAATCAATGACGGCGCCGGATTATTCCGGCGCCGTCGCTACTTTTCAGTGTGATCAACCTTGACGGAGCAGCGAATCACACGCTGCCAACGCCGTTGAAAGGCTTAATACCGGTAGTGGTCGGGCTTGAATGGTCCTTGCTGCGGCACACCGATGTAACTGGCCTGCTCCTCTGACATCTTTGTGAGATTGACGCCGATCTTCAGCAAATGCAGACGGGCGACCTTTTCATCGAGATACTTGGGTAGCGTATACACCTGATTCTCATAGAGACCAGCGTCGCGCTTGGTCCAAAGCTCGATCTGCGCCAGCGTCTGGTTCGTGAACGACGCAGACATGACGAACGAGGGGTGCCCCATTGCGTTGCCGAGGTTAACGAGGCGTCCTTCCGACAACAGGATTATCTTCCTGCCATTGGGGAATTCGATCTGGTCGACCTGCGGCTTGATGTTGTCCCACTTGTGGTTCTTGAGGCCTGCAACGTCGATCTCGTTGTCGAAGTGGCCAATGTTGCAGACGATCGCACCATCTTTCATCTCTCGCATATGGTCGATGGTGATAACGTCTTTGTTGCCGGTCGCGGTGCAAAAGATGTCAGCCATCGGGGCGGCCTGTTCCATCGTCACCACTTCATAGCCTTCCATCGCAGCCTGCAGCGCGCAGATCGGATCGATTTCAGAAACCATCACCCGGCAACCGGCGTTGCGCAGAGAGGCGGCCGAGCCTTTGCCAACGTCGCCAAAGCCCGCGATCATCGCGACTTTGCCCGACATCATCACGTCTGTACCGCGGCGAATGCCGTCGACGAGGGATTCGCGGCAGCCGTAAAGGTTGTCGAACTTTGACTTGGTGACGCTGTCGTTGACGTTGATTGCCGGGAACAACAGCTTGCCCTGTTTGGCCAGCTGGTAGAGGCGGTTGACGCCGGTTGTGGTTTCTTCGGAAACGCCGCGTATGTTCTTGGCAAGCTCCGCAAACCAGCCGGGCTTCTCGCTCACCGTGCGCTTGATAAGCGCAAACAGGATCTCTTCCTCTTCCGAGCCCGGGCTCTGGAGGAACCCAGTGTCGCCGTTTTCGGCGCGCAGGCCCAGGTGGACGAGCATGGTCGCGTCGCCGCCATCGTCGAGGATCAAATTCGGTGTGCCGCCATCGCTCCATTCGAGGATCTTGCGCGTGTACTCCCAGTAGTCTTCAAGCGACTCGCCCTTAACCGCGAACACTGGCACGCCCGAGGCGGCAATCGCTGCGGCGGCATGGTCCTGCGTTGAGTAGATGTTACAAGAAGCCCAGCGAACATCAGCGCCGAGCGCGGTCAGCGTTTCGATCAGCACGGCGGTCTGGATCGTCATATGTAGCGATCCCGCGATGCGTGCGCCCTTCAGCGGCAGCGCTGAACCAAATTCTTCCCGTGTGGCCATTAGGCCCGGCATTTCACCTTCTGCCAGGTTGATTTCCTTGCGGCCGAAGTCGGCCAGCGAAATATCCGCGATCACGTAGTCTTTTGCAGCCATGTGCTGATGGTCCTTTTTTGATGCAATCTATGCTCGCCATTCCCGACATGGTTCAGGCGGTTTGTCTCAGATCGGACCGCCCGGGTCCCGGATCGTGACAATATGGGGCTCCTCGGCGCCCGGTGCGGTACACCGCGATCGTCAAACCTTGGAAATTTGCTGGCGAATTCGCGCAAGCCCAACTTGCCCTCAACGTATAGAGGCAAGTCGAGACAACCGCAATGACATATAAGCAAGTCCTTATGTCACCGCCGCGATCAAACTGCCACCCCCAGTCTCTCTGGGGCAAGCCTTCTATTTAAGTGGCG
>DAOUZE010000434.1 GCA_030665765.1 Filomicrobium sp. | reverse complement strand
CGCTGGTAAGCGCCCACTGCAAGGCGAGTGTAAGGATTTCGGCGTTCGCCTCGGTCCCCCGGACACACTACAACTTGTCGGTTCCAATGGACCGCATGTTGAGATGGCCTGCGGGAAACGGCAGATAATAGATTATGCTCACCAATCCGTCGCGGCGGGCATCCTGATCAGAAGCGACTTTATCTTTTTATGTAACGGCGCGAAATCTAGAACTCGTCTGCTGGAAAACCGGCTTCTGGCTATGCGACGACACGCAGAGCCTTGAAAGAGTCCAACAACTCTCATTTTATCAAGGACTACCAGAGCTTCGGATGGGAGTTGTATGGGCGTGCGGACAGGGCGTAATAGCGCCGCCGCCTGGGGTCTCCGCCACGCATCTGCGCATTTGGTGGATCATGGTGTAAGATGGAGCCATCGCACGCCCAAGCAGCAGTACCATTCTTAAGGCGCGCCCAATAATGGTGAGTACAGATTTTCCTCAGTACAGTTCCGGCGAACGTCTTGCCGATTTCTGGATCCACATCCTAGGGATCACCGGAAGCGCGATCGCATTGACCGTACTGCTCGTGATGACAGTTGGAACATTACCGATGGTATCGACCGTAAGTTTGTCGGTTTATAGCATTGGCGTCTTAGCGGTGTTTTGCTGTTCAGCGGCCTACAATCTGGCCAGCAATCACCAGCTGAAAACGACCTTAAGGCAACTGGATCAAGCAGCCATCTACGTCAAGATCGCTGCGGTCTACACTCCCTTTGCAGCAGTGAAAATCGGCGGCTGGTCCGGCGGTGGCCTCTTGGGCGTTGTTTGGGCGATCGCAATTTTTGGCCTTGTCCTGAAACTTGTGTGTCCGGAACGTCTGGTTAAGACGTCCTATGTGCTCTATCTGGCACAAGGTTGGGTAGCGCTGCTGTTCATTCATCCTCTTTTTGCGTCCGTCTCCAGCCTCACGCTGGTGATGCTCTGCATCGGCGGAATTCTCTACACGGTTGGCGTTGTTTTTCATCTCTGGAGCACGCTGAAGTACCACAACGCAATCTGGCATGGTTTCGTTGTGTGCGGGTCCGGCTGTCACTACGTGGCGATCTTGGATGCAGTCGCACTGGCATGATGATTCAAACGGCCGCACCGTGAACGCCATCGAAGATCAAAGATTGCACCGACCGCCATCGATCGTGATTTCTTCACCGAGCATATAGCTCGACGCATCTGATGCTAGAAACACCGCGGCAGCAGCAATTTCTTCAGGCTTGCCAAACCGGCCCAGCGGGACAGCGGATCGAATATCCTCTTTCATGCCGCCCAAGTCTTCTTTGCTGAGCCCCAGCTTACCCAGCAACGGCGTCTCAATCGGACCCGGCGCGATCGTGTTTACGCGAACCCCTTCGCCAATCAGTTCTGCCGCCAACGTGCGGGAGAGGCAACGTAGCGCTGCCTTGGAGGCCGAGTAGACCGCCAATCCTGGCATCCCCATCCGGTCGAGGTTGGATGTCGTAAAGAAAACGCTCGCACCACGATTCAAGAGCGGCCGCAAAGCCTGCATCATCATTAGTGGACCAACGAAGTTTATTGTCATCTGCTGCACCACCGCGCTCGCATCGATCCGTCCCAGCGGCGCGGGCCAGCCGACGCCGGCGTTTGCGAATAAAATATCCAGTGAACCAAAGCGGTCCGTGACGGCTTTCGCGATACGCGCAGGCGTTTCCGCATCCTGGGAAGCTGCTGTCATGCCAAACGCCTTGGGACCGAGATCGGCAACTGCTATGTTCACCCGTTCCGTATTCTGCCCCGTGATAATGACGTCGGCCCCTTCCTCGATCATAGCCTTGGCGGAGGCGAACCCGATGCCGCTCGTTCCACCGGTTATCAAAGCCTTTTTGTTTAACAGTACTGCTGTCATTAAGGCGTCCTCACTGCTGCACTACTTGTTCGGAGCAGAGCGATTCAAACCTGCTCTCAGCGACATCACCAAATCCTTTAGGACCATGGGAAGCATGGCCGTTGGGAGACGCTACTAAATCAAAATACGGCATAACATCACGCAACAGCTCAAAGATCATTCTTCAGCTTTTTTCTGAAAACAGAAGCCCTTAGCCATTACACAGCCGTGTTGAAGCGCCAGCGTGATCAAGTCCTCTTCCGCCTCATCTCGGGCCTCCATAAAGAATGGTTGCCCAGGTTCAAGATTAGCGAGCTGCTTCTCGATAAGTTGTCTCCGGCTCGGTGGCACCGCAGTTCGCCCCGCCTTCTTCCTGCGAATAACAAAAGCTTCGCCTTCAAGCGCAAGGTCGCAACCGGTTTCGTCGGCAATCTCCGTCAGCTCCGCTGCCGCGGTTTCCGGACTGAAAATACCTTCGGCGACGTCAACCCCTATGTAGAAGTCGGTTGCATCGGCAGACGCAACCTTTTCGGCCTCCGCCTTCAACTCATCTCGACTGATCATGAGTGCTCCTTTCCAGGAAGGTTGGCGTTGTTGCGGTACAGGTTACGCTCATGGGTATTTCCAAGTGCCCGCCCCAACGAGATCGAAGCTCTTCTCATCGAAGTTTGAGGGTGGCTAACCGTGGCATGCACAGGCTATAGTCTGAGTGTTCATTTGCGAAAGGGCTATGCCGATGCCTCTGTTACACGTTTTATGGTCTATATTTCTTTTCTTCCTCCTCGTCGCTTGGATTTGGGTTCTGATTGCAGTCCTCAGTGACGTTCTGCGTCGCAAGGACTTCAAAGGCCTTGAGAAGGCGCTATGGGTTCTGGGAATCATCATCGTGCCCTGGCTGGGTGCCATCGCCTACCTGCTTTTCTACGGCGATGACATGGCAGAGCGGAGCGCAAAGGTCGCTGCGGAAATTGAGGAAGTGAGAAGGTCCTATATCCGCGAAGCTGCGGGTCATTCCGTTGCCGACGAACTCTCCAAGTTGTC
>DAOUZE010000120.1 GCA_030665765.1 Filomicrobium sp. | reverse complement strand
AAGCCTCTAGTTCCAGTCTTGGCCCAAACCGCACACTGCTTCATTCTGGCATTGTCGCAAGGCTCAACCCGCTTCATCGAAGTCACACCAAGCTTCGCCAAAGAGGTGAAGGTTGCCGGCCTGCCCAAGACGATGTCCGATGCTGTTAAACGCCAACTGCCTCGCGATCGCGCGCCGGCTAGGCGAATCCAAGGCGGCGAAGGCATGAAAGTCCTTCAAGCTCAGTACTGCCGCAGCATTGACCGTGCTCTGCGGCCGGTGCTAGCTGGGCAATCCGCGCCGCTGATCATCGCCTCGGTCACCGAGCTCGCAGCGATCTATCGTTCCCAAAACAGTTATCCTGTTCTGCTGAATTCCACGATCAGCGGCAACCCGGAAGCCATGAGCGAGAGTGAACTCGCATCGAAAGCCCGCCCCATTGTCTCCAGGTGGACCAAAAAACAACTCAGCGATCGGCTGGCGGAAACGATCAACGGTTTGGGTAAGGACCTCGCAAGTACCGACCTTGCCCAGATCGCACACGCAGCGGCACACGGTCGGGTCGCCACGCTCTTCGTTGACAACACGTCGGAGGTCCCGGGACGTATTAAGTCAGGCACCGGAAAATTAACCCTCGCGAAAAGGCCCAACGCCCAAACCTATGACGTGTTGGACGAACTCGTTGGTCTTGTTCTGCGCAGCGGTGGCGAGGTCTTGCCCATCGCGGCCGCCGCCATCCCCGGCGACAGCCCGGCTGCGGCAGCTTTCCGCTTCCGCAGCTAGGGGCCGCACTTCAACGGACACGGCACCGAGTGGAACGCAAGCCAGGCTTGCGCTTCGCTCCCCCGGCCGGGCTTCGACGCAGGAGAAAGGCCTATGGACCCTCGGCACCGGCAGGCTGCTCTTTGGGCGGACTCCTAAGCCTTTCTGGCTTTCGGCGTTGCCAACGAAGCAAGCCCCCTGCACAGCACATAGAATGTCAGTGTCAACAGAAGACCAAAGATAGTCACTCCAATCATCCCCGAGAAAACGGCAGTGCCGAGCGACTGACGCATTTTTGCGCCGGCCCCCTCCGCGATCGCAAGCGGAAGCACTCCCAAAATGAAAGCCAGCAACGTCATCATGATTGGACGCAAACGAGTGCGCGCCGCGTCAACGGCTGCCTCGAAGCGGTTGAGGCCGCGCTCGTCTTCCGCCTGCTTGGCGAATTCTACGATCAAGATCGCGTTCTTGGCAGCCAACGCGACGAGCACAACGAGTCCGATCTCGACAAGTATATTGCGGTCGAAACCTTGGAGGTTCACCCCAATCATCGCTGCGAGAATGCGTAAAGGCACGATGAGAATAACCGTGGTTCCGTTGCCCCAGCATAAGGAACCGCCCGCACAAACCGGCGCTCGTCCTAGTCTAATGACTTTGTTCAAGTGCTCGCGATAAGATCACGAACACACGCCGTCACGCCAACACGCCAATCGGGAAGTCGCAGGCCGTAGTCAGCCTCGAACTTTGAACAATCGAGCCTCGAGTTGGAAGGCCGCTCAGCTGGCGTAGGATAGTCCGCAGTCGCAATAGCGCGAACCGTGGCGGTCGGCCCACCGCCTTCAGCTGATTGACGAAAAACCTCACGAGCCAGCTCACACCAAGTCGCCTCGCCAATGCCCGCAACGTGGTACGTCCCCCAGTGAACAGCGCCCCCGTCTCCCTCGACCAATCGTCCAGCGATCGCAAGAATAGCGTCGGCCAAATGAGCCGCATAGGTTGGGTTCCCGCGCTGATCGTCTACGATACTGAGTTCCGAACGGCTCTCGGCCAACCGAAGCATTGTCTTCACAAAGTTGCGGCCGTACGAGCTATAGACCCAAGATGTTCGCAAAATAACGTGGTGCGGGCAGGCAGCTGCAACATGCCTCTCACCCGTCAGCTTGCTAAGCCCATAAATACCAAGAGGCGCAACGGGATCCTCCTCGTTATAAAAACCCGTTTTGCTCCCATCGAAGACATAGTCTGTGGACAGGTGGATGAGGGGCACTGATCGGCGCGCACACTCTTCTGAAAGCCTTTGAGGTCCAGCCGCGTTGATAAGGAAGGCAGCGTCTGGGTCGGATACCGCTTTATCTACGTCGGTATACGCTGCCGCGTTCACAATCAAATCCGGTACGACCTCTTCGAATACAGCACCTATCGTTTCGGCATTCGCAAGATCAAGTTTTGGACGACCGAACGCAATGATCTCTGCGCCACAAGGCTTCGTCGCTGCGATAAGAGACTGTGCGACCTGCCCGGCCTTGCCGACGACAAGAATTTTCAAGGTTCAGGATCCCGATGCCTGCTTGGAGCTTTCGAAAAGCCCAAGTCTCTCGCCCTTGTAAACATCAGTGCGCAGAGGCTCCCACCACGCAGGATTTTCAATGTACCATTTTACAGTTTTTCGGATCCCACTCTCGAAGTTCTCCCGCGCCTTCCAACCGAGCTCAGATTCGAGCTTAGTTGCGTCGATGGCATAGCGCTGGTCGTGACCCGGCCGGTCTGTCACATATGTAATAAGATCGCGGTGCGGTGGTCGGGTCGAAAATTCCTCATCCATCAAACTGCAGATGTACTCTACTACAGCAAGGTTGGTCTGCTCGTTGCGCCCACCAACATTGTATTTCTCCCCAAGACGCCCCCGCTGCAGAATTGTAAAAATTGCCCTCGCGTGATCTTCGACATAGAGCCAATCGCGGACATTCTGACCATCTCCGTAAACAGGAAGCGGCCTTTGGTCCATGGCATTTAGAATGATTAGAGGGATCAACTTCTCGGGAAAGTGGTAAGGTCCATAATTATTCGAGCAATTAGAAATGATTGTGGGTAGGCCGTAAGTCCTATGCCAAGCGATCACGAGGTGATCGGAAGCAGCCTTACTTGACGAGTAAGGCGAACTTGGATCATAGGGCGTATCCTCGTGAAACAACCCCTGAGGACCCAGGGAGCCATAGACCTCGTCCGTGGACACATGAAGGAAGCGGAACTTATCGCGCACGCCGTTGTCGAGCGCAGACCAATACGCACGGGCCGCCTCGAGTAGCGAATACGTACCCATAATATTCGTCTGCATAAAGGCGTCGGAGCCCGTAATAGACCGATCGACGTGGCTCTCGGCAGCGAGATGAATTACCGCATCAGGTTGGAATTCTCTGAAGCTCGCATCCATTGCATTACGATCGCAAATGTCCGCCTTTTTGAAATGATAGCGCGGACTGTCTGCAATTGTATCAAGAGAATTTAGGTTCGCCGCATAAGTCAGCTTATCAATATTCAAGATCGTCACATCTTCCTGTGACACGAGGTAGCGGCACAGCGCAGAGCCGATGAAACCAGCGCCTCCGGTTACGATTAGTTTCATTACCCCTCCAGATTTACAATCGATGCGCGCGCACCTTGCAATCGCGCTCTGTCCATAAAGGTCACATTCGCCAAATCGTCCATAAGCGAACGCTAACCGGTGTACTCGAAGCAGGTTGGCAAATCCGCCAACCGGGGATGCCCTAGATCTTTTTGTGAGAGGATTGCATCCTGCTTATCGACCGGCCAGGCAATTTCGAGCTCCGGATCATCCCAAGCAAGGCCTCTGTCGCATTCGGGCGCATAGAAAGCTGAAACCTTGTAAAGCACTTCGGTGTTCGGTTCGAGCGTACAGAACCCATGCGCGAAGCCCGCTGGTATCCAGAGTTGCCTCCAGTTTTTCGCCGATAGCGTCACCGCTTCATGACGCCCGAAAGTCGGCGAACCTTTGCGGATATCCACAGCAACGTCGAACACAGCTCCGCGGGTCACCCGTATCAGCTTCCCCTGCGCATGCGGCGTTGCTTGAAAATGCAGGCCCCTGATTACGCCCCTTTCCGAAGACAACGAATGGTTGTCTTGGACAAAATTGATGTCGATGCCGGCCTCGCTTAACGTGCGCGCATTGTACGTTTCAGAGAAAAAGCCGCGACTGTCCTGGTGCTTAGTGGGCACCACAAGTCGAACCTCAGGGATACTCAGTGCTTCGACTTTCAATTCAGAGGCTCCCCCAAAACTCGGGCGCTTAAACGTTCTAAGCCCCAGTTGCCTAACAACGTCGCGACAGTCAATACCAGACGAGGGGAAAGATGGGTAACAACGCACTTCTGCCAGCTGCGTAGCACTGCTCTTCCAAACTGCACAACGCCCAGCATTGAGCTTTGGCCAATCCGGACGCCAGCCGTATAGTCCAAGCCTTCACTTTGGCGCGCGCCACCTTGGCGCTGGTGGTACGACACCTTGCAAAAACTGGCTGAAAGTCGACGCCGCACCAGGGAATTGTTTCCGTCGATGTTCAAACCAGCCACACCCTGGTGATAAGTGGCTAAGTCCAGTCGCCCTCTATTGATATTTCGCGCTTTCACCAATACTAACCCGACGGGTATCAAGGCGGGGGCCAACGGGTACCAAGGCAGGGGCCAACGGGGGGCATATATGAAGCATTTCATCTTCAAAGTGCTTGAGTTAACAAAGGGCACTCTGTTCTTGTCTTGGCCGGGACAGATGATCTGGCGTCTTAGACCACGCGACAAGTCAGGGTCACTATTTAACAAGGGTGTAAAAACGGCGCTTGTTGCTCACATATACTACCCTGAATTAACCTCTGAAGTGCTGCGATGCTTTAGAAGCTTGCCAGAGGGCGCTGATTTGCATGTAACAACTGTCCAGGAGCGTGCCGCCGAGGTGCGCGAGCAAGTCGCGAACATCGATCGAGTTCAAATTCATGTGCGCCCCAATAGAGGCCGCGACATAGCTCCGTTCATACACCTCGTAAACAACGGTGTCTTCGATGGCTATGATGCGGTGTTAAAGTTACACACGAAGAAGAGCCCGCATCTTGTGAACGGCGACATGCGGAGGAAGGTGCTTTTCTGCATGCTTGCTGGTGACACTGAGCAAGTGCGTCGCGCCCTCGTAGCGCTCTGTAATGAGGGTGCGGGTGTGGTTGGCTGGGGCACCGCTTACAGGTCTACCCCGCTTTATTGGATGGCGAACAAAGAGCGGGTAGCCGGTCTTTTGAGGCGTGCGAGTCCTTCCGCCGATGTCATTCCGGCCTTCTTCGAAGGGTCCATGTTTTGGTTTGCCCCAGACGCTCTGCGGTTAGTTCGCTCGATGAACATCGGCTTGGACGAATTTGAGGAAGAATCCAGACAACTGGACGGTACTCTACATCACGCGATCGAGCGGATCTTCTGCACCTCGGCCCGGGCTGCTGGATACAGCACATGTAGTATGTCAGGTGGATTATTGCTCGAAAGCGCCGAAAAAACAGACAACCAAAATGGCGGCACGGCAAGCCCCAAAGGCCCGTTATCGAATAGGTATGCCAAGCCCCAAAGGAATATGACGGGCTCACCGGTTTTGCTCGATTGATCGCTAATTCGGCGGCATCAACCGGCAGAACCACTACGAGCGCGATTTTATTGTAATTAGCCGAAACCCTAACTTTTGATAATCTGGTGCGCGCACAATGGTTTCTAGCGGAAAATTAGTGTCTTAGCTCACCGTGCTCGAAATGCACATTGACTGCGGGCAGACGTATGGAATTCAAGCGCCCAGATTAGTACCTTACGTGATGCAACTCCGACTTGGTAGCAACGTCTGGCGAAACGTATTCCACAGGAAAGGGCCGGCGCCGGGGGATTTCGTTGCCGTACTGGTCCACAGCGCCTTAACTTTGGCTATTTTACCGAAAACGGTAGGGAGATGATCTTGATGCAAGATCTTTCGCCTCGTAGCAGCTAAGTCCGTTGCTTTCCCTTTATTCTGAACAAAATAGTCCCTGTGGGGCGTGCGAGGTCTTCAATGGGGTTCACTGGTATTAACAACGTTGTTTTTGTTCATATTCCGAAAACCGCCGGGACTTCGCTAAGGAAAACTCTTGAGCGGAACTTAAAGGGCCGGGTGCATTTATTCGATTACGGTCCGAATCAACGTTTGACTAGCGATGCCGTACGTCGTTTCCGCTACCCGGAAACGATAGGCATAAAAGATGAAAGCGTGAACATAAGGAGCTTGATTGAATTCTGGCGTCGAAATGAGCGTTCCAAAGTGTCCGTTTGCGACCTTGCTAAGGCGGGGAAGAAAGTGTTCTTGATGGGGCACTTCGAGGCCCACCAGTACACCTCCTTATTTGAGCCTAGCAGTTTTGTCACTTTTATTCGCAAGCCCGTTGATCGCGTTGTCTCGGAATACAAACACTTCGTTAGAAACCTTGGTTTTGAAGGCTCTCTTAAAGAATTTTGTGCCGCGCCGTACCAACGCAATAAGCAATCTCGGTATTTGGACGGTCTAGACCTCGATTCTATTGGTTTCATCGGTCGGGTCGAAAACTTTGAGGTCGATCTTCGTCAGCTAGAACATGTTCTCGGCATCAAACTCGACTTGAAACGCGACAATGTTGCGCCATCAAATCAATCTGTTGAGGTCGACAAGAGCACGCTTGACCTCATCAAAAACCTGAACACAGATGATCTTCGACTGTACGACAGGGTTTGCAACCTCTGCTCGAAAATTAGCGCCTGAATACAGGGTTTTCCGGCGCAACCCAATTCGAAGGGCTCTTGAAAGAGAATAAGTCAAGGGAGCATCGAAGTAAAAGTACGAAAAGTAATGGAGGCCTCTGCAATTTGAATTCTATTGCCTTTCAGGCGCATCCTGTCTTGTCGTGCCCATAAAGCGCGAGGGGACGTGAGTGCAAGAGATTGGGTTACGAATAAGCCCGGAATTACAGCAAGGTATCGCACGCACCCCAGTCGCACAGCGGGGCGCACGGACGAAAAGTTACACATTAGAATGAAGATTGTGAGTGATCTGGAATGACGGGTAGAGCGATGCAAAAATCTCTACGAATATGAAAGGTTTCCAGAACACGTAAGCTTTAAGAATTGGTATCGCGCGTTTCTTTGGGAAGATCTCGACAATAGACCCGGAACAAAGTCGTCAGCGCTGCTTCACTCGCAACGTGTTGACACAGAGCCTATACAGGCACAGTCGATGGTTTAGTCAGGATCATAACAGGCGGTTTTACTGATGCAGCGCTCCGCGATGCTCTATATTCCACTACTAACCTTCTTAATACGTTACCGGCGCACGGCGCTGGGACCGTTGTGGCTGGTAATCGGTCCATCGCTATTTATCGCGGTACTCGGGTATCTCTATGCGGAAATTGGCGCCGCCCCACCTGAGCAGTTCATTCCACACCTCGCGGTTGGTTTGGTAACATGGACGCTCATTGGCGAATTCACGAACAAGGCTCCGACTGTCTATCAACGCGGCCGCGCAAATATTATGCAGGGCGGCATGCCACTCGGAGACATAGTTTTAATTGACGCAATGACAACTGTCATTTCCTTCCTGCACCAGCTCATCATCTTCATACCGGTTTTCTTGATTTACAGCATTCCGCTGACGGCATACTCCCTTGTCAGTATCCTTGGCTGCGGCCTTTTAATTGTCAATGGGATCCTATTCACGAGAATCTTCGGCATTCTAGGTTCGCGCTACAGAGACCTGTCCGAAGTCATCAAAGCTATAATGCGAATTGCATTTCTCGCCACGCCGATAATTTGGATACCTGGTGGTACGGGCCGTGGTGGAGTGATGGAAGCATTTTTGAATTATAACCCATTCTACCATTTTCTCGAATTAGTCCGCGCGCCACTACTTGGGAATCCCATCGAGCTGACAAGTTGGCTGGCTGTTCTGGGCTTCACTTTCGTAGGTTTATTGAGTGAGCGAGTTATAACCAACAGATACGCTAGGTACGTGCCGCTATGGGTGTGATTACCGAATTGAATCCCGCGACTAAACGTAAAGCGGCCGCATCGGCTTTGCTAATCTCTACCGAAAAACTCACTTTGCGAGTTCCGGTGATCAAACCGCATGACCGAAAGCTAATGGCAAATCCGTCGCGGATCCTCTCCGATCTCTACCTAAGCCGCAACCAACGTAGCTTTGCGACATTACTCGATGGCGTATCGTTTGAACTAAGAGCGGGGCAGCGTCTGGGCCTCATCGGCCATAATGGAGCCGGTAAGAGTACGCTATTGCGGGTCCTAGCTGGCATCTACCAGCCGAGTTCCGGAAAACTAATTATAAACGGAACGACGAAGGGCCTCTTCGACATCTCGATGGGCATGCAACAGCAGGCTACGGGACTCGAGAATATCTATTTACGAGGCTTTCAGATGGGATTGGGGCTAAGCCAAATACGTGACCTAATCCCCGAAGTCATAGAGTTTGCAGAGCTTGGCCACGACATTGAAAAACCGCTCGCCACATATTCAGCCGGCATGGGGCTGCGACTTGCCGTCGCAATTTCGACCATGATTGAGCCGGATATATTGCTATTGGACGAATGGATCGGCGCAGGAGACGCAGAGTTTGCCAAGAAG
This sequence comes from Filomicrobium sp., assembly GCA_030665765.1. Lineage (GTDB taxonomy): Bacteria > Pseudomonadota > Alphaproteobacteria > Rhizobiales > Hyphomicrobiaceae > Filomicrobium. The sequence continues at coordinate 1,144 of DAOUZE010000120.1, read as the reverse complement.
GTGAAAAACCGAATGATGGGCCTGGTTGAGCAGAGCAGAGGACTGGTCCTTGCAACGCACAATATAGATTTGATGAAAGGCCTTTGCACCCACGGCATGGTACTTGACAATGGTCATGTCCAATTCATCGGCGAAGTTGAAGAAGCTCTTGCGTGGTACGCTACCTGACCTGGACCGCGGATGTGCTGGATAAGAAATTAGCGCATCCAGGTTGCCCCTTCATCTTGTGACTCAGCCAATAAAAGTCATTTAAAGGTCCTCACTGTACCGAACCCATCCGACCAAGCTTTCTGCTTTGCACTATCCATCCTCTAGATTGGCCTGTCGCCCGAGCAGATCTTCGGCATCTACAATCAGCGTGGCACAGCAGAGCAGTACATCAAGGAAGGCTAGATCGCGCTGAAGTGGCCCCGCCTGTCATACAAGTCGATGGCTCAGAACCAGGTCCATCTGCAGCTACATGCCTTGGCCTACAACCTTGGCTCTTTCCTTCAGTCCGCCGACCTGCCTGAGGAGGATCCCCAACTGGTCATTTACGAGCTTGCAGACCCGTCGAATCAAGATCGGGGCTCGTGTCGTTCCGCACGACCGTGCCATGCCCCTCCAACTGGCAGAGGTCATCGTCAGCAGAGGCCTGTTCCACCGTATCCTGGCTGCCATCCACCGCCTACGACCACCTCCGTTGCCAACATGGCTTGCAATCTTCACGCAATCGAACGAAAGAGGCACAACAAGTGCGCCCGGAACAGCTCGGCGTTGCCCAATAGATGCCGGAACGGCCCCATCGCTAACTTCTCGAGGCTTTCACCGAACGCGCTTGCGGCCCATACGCCCCAACCTGCGTTGACAGCTTACAATCTGCGACTAAGCTCAGACGTCCATTGACCCACTTGGGGAATGTTGGTGCGTGCGGACGAACTGGCAGCTTGGCTAAAGGTGGGAAAAAAATGAAAAAGCTCATCCTACATATCGGCGCGTCAAAAAGTGCAAGCAGCACTATACAGAAATATTTGGGTGAAAATTTTTCAAGTAAATACGGTACAAGAAATCAAGATGGTGATGCTTTAAAATATGCTTGCGTTGCACAGAATGGGCGCATTTGGAGTGGTTCCAAATTGCGTAGAACCCTTAAAAGACGTGTAAC
>DAOUZE010000219.1 GCA_030665765.1 Filomicrobium sp. | reverse complement strand
TGTGACTTGAGCAGTTTCCGCATCAGCTTCAAGGCTGCTCGCTTGTTTCGGCGCGATTGCACCAGCACGTCCAGGACCTCTCCCTCGCAATCAACCGCGCGCCACAGGTATACGTTCTTGCCGTTGATCGAGACGAAGACTTCATCGAGATGCCAACGCGTATCAGCACGCGGGTGCGAGCGTCTGAGCTTTCTGGCATAGGCCAAGCCAAACTGAGACGACCAGCGGCCGACCGCTTCATACGAGACATCGATGCCGCGTTGGGACAACATATCCTCGACATCGCGCAGGCTCAGAGGAAAGCGAAAGTACAGCCAGACCGCTTGCTGGATGACAGCGGCCGGGAAGCGATGGCGACGATAGGAAGAACTGCTCATCGGACGTTGATAGCATATGACGCCGGGCAACCGGGCGAGCTAGCGTGACAACACCTTAGTGCTTTTCTCAAGTCAGCTTTGGGCCAATTTCGGACATTGGAGGTGCATGAAAATTTTGCGATGGGCTGGCCCAACAAGCGGCTAAAATGACCAGAATGCTGCGCCGAGTCATCAACAATCCTCAGTGGGACTTGCGTTTTCCGTGTCATGAAAGACATATTCCGCAAAATCAAGCAGCGCGGCATCCGACCCCGGTCGACTGACAATCTGGAGACCGACCGGCAGTCCGGCGATTTTTCCGATAGGTCCACAAATCGCCGGACATCCGATGAGGTTCCACAGCCGCTGCGGCGCCCGCGAACCCGTCCCCTCGCTGCGAAGTGGTGGTATGTCAGTGGTCGCCAGCGTGACCACGAAATTGTAATCCCGAAGCGCCTCCCAGACGTCCGCGATGAGCTGCGCTCGCAGGTCGAGGGCAGCTCGATAGCCTTCCGCTTTGATATCGCGCCCCCGTTCGAGCCAGGTTCGTAGCCCACTGCTCATCTTGTCGTGGTGTTGGCGGTAGTCGGCCCCGTGATGACGCCACATGTCCGCGCTCAATAAGGTTGTCAGACAGCCTTCCTCGCGCGCTCCAATGTGGTGGGGTAAAGACAGAGGCGTGCAGTCGATGTCCGGGACCTGCCGGGCAAACGAACGCACCATCTCCCACATGTCCGCGCTAAAGGCGTCTTTGAACCACGGGGCGACGAGCGCGGCGTGTGAGAGGGCACCTATTGGCCTCCTGTTGTCGTTTGAGATCAGTCTCGCGGTGTAGGCCGCGCTGCTGTCACGGAGTGCGGTGAACGTTTTCACGATCAACGCCATCTCGTTCGCAAAAATTACGGGATGGTCGAGGATGTCAGCCAATGGCATGGCACCTGAAAGGGAAAACGCACCTTGGGTGGGCTTGTATCCAAACACCCCGCAATAGGCGGCCGGCCGGATGCCCGATCCGATGGTCTGCGAGCCAATCGCAACATCGGCCATTCTGGCCGCAACGGCGGCTGCCGAACCGCTCGATGATGCGCCCGGTGTTCTGTTGGGATCGAAAGGGTTGGTCGTCGGAGCCATTCGTGCCATTGCGTATTCGGTCGACGTCGTCGTCCCGAGGATGACCCCGCCGGCGTCCCGCAATGCCCGGACAATGGCGGCATCATGCTTTGGGCGCCTTCCGGCGTGAATGTCGCTTCCCCAGCCGCAAAGTGCACCGGCGACATCGAACACTTCCTTGATTCCGACGCCGACGCCGCAGAGCGGGCCGCGTTCATTGAGCGGCATCAGGTCCATCCTTGCAGCATCCGCACGCGCCTGGTCAGCCAGCACTTCGCAATAGGCTCCAACAATGCCGTCCCGCTCTCCGATGGTGTCGAGAATTAGGGCGATACGCGAGGCGCAGGATGCTGCATCGTTTATGCGAGCTTTCATCGGCGCCATCCTCTTACTTGTGGCAAGCTCAATATTTAGCGGTGCCGATTGAGTGGGTTCAATCGGCCTGCAACTGGTTGTCTGCCAGTCCAAACGTCTTCGCGAGTTCTTCATCGAGGCTGTCGAAGACCATCTTCTCGATTCTGCGAAACGCGTCTGAAGAGAAATCGCGGGGATGATCCATATCGATGAGGAAATCGGATTTGATACGCCCCGGACGGGCGGTCATGACGATGATGCGGTCGGCAAGGAACACCGCTTCCTGCACAGAGTGCGTAATGAACAGTACCGTTTTGCGGCTCTCGCTCCAGATCTTCAGGAGCTGTTGTTGCAAGAATCGGCGCGTCAACGCATCGAGTGCGCCGAAAGGTTCATCCATGAGGATAACGGAAGGGTTAGTTGCAAACGTCCTGGCAATCGCAACGCGTTGCTTCATCCCGCCGGAGAGTTCGCGCGGCCTCTTGTCGGAGAAGTCCCTGAGACTGACGACGTCCAGAAAATGCAGCGCAATTTCGTTGCGCTCCGACCGGCCAAGACCCTGGCTTTTCAGGCCGAAAGCGACGTTCTCCAGCACCGTCAACCAGGGAAACAGTGCATAGTCCTGAAACACGACTCCGTGGTCGATACTCGGCCCGGCCACCGCTTCATTGCCGATGCTTGCCTGACCTTCGCTCGGTGTCAGGAAGCCTGCGAGGATGTTCAACAGCGTAGACTTGCCGCAGCCCGATGGGCCTACGATGGCAACGAATTGGCCAGGTTCGATTTCAAGGTTCGTGGGAGCAAGCGCATTGATGCTTGTGCCATCGTCGCTTCTGAAGGTCATGCTGAGGTTGCTGACTTCAATCGGCTTGCTGTGCGAGTCCTTGCGCATCATGCCGGACCCCAATCGTATTGATTGCCTATGAACCGGAAGATGCTGTCGATCAGGACACCCAGCACGCCAATCGCGATCATTCCGGCCAGCACTAGATCGGACCGCAGGATCTCCATCCCGTCGGCGATCAGATAACCAAGCCCCGACTGCGCGGCGACCAGTTCCGCGGCGATGATCGCCGCCCATCCGGTTCCAAATGCAATGCGTAGCCCAACGATGATGGTGGGCATCGCGGCAGGCAGGATCACCCGCCAGAATAGGGTCGCTTCGTTGTTACACCCAAGCACGCGGCCGGCACGGATCAGCACCGGGTCGACTCCCTTAACACCTGAGACGGTGTTCAGCAGGATGGGGAAGAACGTCGCCACGAAGATGATGAAGATCTTGCCGGTCTCGCCGATGCCAAACCACAAGATCGCTAACGGTATCCAGGCCAGCGGTGAGATCGGCCGAAACAACTCGATGACCGGATCCAGAAGGCGTTCGACCGTCCTGGAACGCGCCATTACGAGGGCAAGAGGCACCGCAACCAGCACCGAAAGGCCCCATGCGCTCACAACGCGACTGAGGCTGGCCAGGGTATGCTTGGCAAGATCGCCGTTGGCAATCAACTCCCACAGCGTGGCAAGGGTGAGCAGCGGCGGTGGAAGGATTGCAACGTTCGCCTGACTGACCCACACGGCGATCTGCCAGACGGTTCCGATTGCCAGGAGCGCCAGCGCATACGGCAACGAATGCCTCAAGAAATGCATCGCCGCCGCCCCCTGAAATACGCGTCCGGCCGTCGTGATGGGTTAAAATTTTTATCTCAGCGCCGTTTGGCCGGTGCGGGAATGCGCCCCGACAGGCGAACGCCCTACCAACCAGTGCGGCCTCCAGCTTTACTGCGCTGCCATGGCTTTTCTGGCGAAGCTGTCGTCGAACTTCGCATTGTCCTCCGGCTTCAGGATTTCGGCGTCCTTCAGGAATTTCGTGTAAGCCTCAAGCGTCGACGCCTCAGGCACGATGTCTCGATTGTAAACCGAGATCCTTTCGGTCAGCGCAAACCGGATGACGTCCTTGCTGAAGCCGATCTGCTCCGACCACATGTCGATCGCCTTTTCCTGGTCGGTGAGGATGAGGTCGATGGATTTGACAATGGCCACCATGATGTCTTCGATCAGCTCGGGCCGCGCGGCAATGAAATCTTCACGCGCATAGACGCCATTGCCGATGTAGTTACCCTGTTTGATGGGCAAGATCTTCTCAGCCTTGATCAGCACCTTGGAATGGCCTGCCGCCAGAGCGTTCGATACGTGCGGGTCCCACGTGATGCCGGCATCGACCGACTTGTTTGCCAGCAGGGTTGGGACGTCCGATCCCTTCGTCTTGAATAGTTGCACGTCGCTGAGGGTTAGCCCGGCATCCGCGAGGGCTTTGACAAGAAGCGGATACTGCTGCGAGCCCTTCCCAGGATATGCGATACGCTTGCCTTTCAGGTCGGCGACGCTCGCCACGGTCGAATCCTTCGGAACGATGATCGCGGTCTGTTCGAGGATGGTGATAGCAAGGAGCTTGGCTGGCAGTCGTGCGGCCGCCACGATGGCCGGCCCCATTCCGGCCGAGGCGATTTGCAGTTCGCCTGCCGCCAGTGCCTGGTTTTCTGGAGCCCCGTAAGAAAACTTCCGAAACTCGATCTTCACATCGTGCTTCTTTTCTATCGGGTCGAGGAGCCCGGCGGCGCGCGCAATATAGATCGGCATGGTCGCGGGCTGCACGCCGAAATTGATTGTCTCAGTGGCATGAGCACTTGTGCCAATCAACGCGAACGCCAAAGCGCCCGTAATTCCTAGTGCCAACTTATGCATGTCGAACTCCATTTGCTTGGTTCGGCTTTTGGCGGATCTGGTCAGGCGTTAGTATCTGCGACCTTTGTCTAGAGCCCGAAGCCTAACGATGAAAAATCGGAACGTCACGTATCAATTTTTTGCATATGGCGCCCAATCTTTGGGCGAAGCGTGTTAGCCGGCCGTCTGGCATGGGGCTGGTTCGGCAAAGAGGAAGTAGCTGATGTCACGAGCGGCAGAGTTCAGTCTGGCAACAAGAGACGTCGCCCTGGATTCGGACAGACGAGCTTCGGGCCCGTGCAAGGCGAGTCCGGCCATGACCGATTTATCGGCCCCAAGAATTGGGACGGCGACGGCCAGCATGCCGATCGAGTCTTCCTGGTTATTGATGGAAAAGCATTGTGTGCGAATGGCTTCAAGCGCTATGCGGAGTGTGTTGGCTTTCGTAATGGTGTTGCCGTTCAAGGGCATGAGCAGGACCGAGTTCAGACACTGCTCCAGTTGGCCAGGCGTTCGATGCGCCAGCAGAAGTTTGCCGATCGCTGTGCAATAGGCGGGCACCCGGCTGCCTGCCTGCAACTGGACCCGCAGGGGCCAGTCGCATTCGACGCGATCAATGTAGACCACCTCGTTGCCATCGAGGACGCCGATGTTGCAGGTCTCCCGCACCTCCCCCACAAGCCCTTCCAGGATCTCGTGAACCCTCTTGTTGCTGGCCATCGTCGCAGCCCGTTGACGGCGAGACGCCCGAAGCGCTTACCGATACGATATCGCTCCTTGTAGAGGTCGCGTTGTACTAGCTGCAGCTCTTCAAGCTGGGACAGCAGCCTGTGCACCGTCTGGCGGCTAAAGCCGGTGATCAGTGCGAGGTCGACGGCACTCGTCGCGTGACCTGCGTCGGCAAGAGCTTCGAGGATTCATACCGATTTTCCGATGGCACTGGATCTGATGGTATCTTCGCGTACAGTTGGCTATTCTTGGCGAAACGACGTATGTGAGCGCGTCACGAATTCGGAAAGCGGGCCGTACCATCCGAGCGCGACAGTGGCATTGGTGCGCCCCAAAAGCACGTGCCCACGCGACATGAATATCCGCGATCCTATTGGCGGATTTCCTATGCCGGATCGAATGCACGGACCGTAGTGGTCTTATCGGCGACAGCAGTTGGTAGCCATTGCGGCTGGCCTCAAGTCGTGATGTCGCCAAACGATCGACAGCCCCGCTGCAAGGTTTCAGTCGCCCTCGGCCACGCCTTCGGCGCGCGCCGCTGTCCGCCGCCGTCGATAAGCGGGCAGCACGATCAAGAGGGTGCCGACCACCAGCATTGCCAATGTCATTGGTCGTTCCCACATGAAACTGACACCATCGCTGATGTTTACCGCGCGGGCAAAATTGTTCTCCATGAGGCCGCCGAGAATGAACCCGATCAGCAATGGCGCAACCGGATAGTCGGCAAAACGCAGAATGGTTGCGCCAGCTCCCAGGCCGACCAGCAACAGCAGTTCCGTGGCGTTGTTCTGGCCAATGTAGGCCCCCATCAGCGTGAAGAACAAGATGAACGGGATCAGGTAGTTCTTTGGGACCGCTAGAAGCTTGGCGATATAAGGAATGAGCGGCAGGTTCAGGATTAAGAGAACGACGTTGCCGAGGTACATAGATACGATC
>DAOUZE010000083.1 GCA_030665765.1 Filomicrobium sp. | reverse complement strand
AAGTGGTGCCAAGCCGCATTGGCGCCGGGCAATGTGCGCGGGGCTCAAAGGTTCTCGGTGCGCGGCAGGTTTCAGCAACTGGCGCGGCCCTCGGCGGTACTTGCTCCGGCAAGCGGGGGCGTTGAGCGGCGTCCGTGAGCGTCATTGCGGCCGAGTATCCGCAGCATCGATCTTAGCGTAACTGAGAGAAACGGCCTTATGCCGCCTGCGGCTCGGTTTTCTCAACCGCACCGCCACCATCGGTTTGCAACCATGCGCCACAGCAGGCTTTGGCTAGTTCCCGGACGCGCAGAATATAGCTTTGCCGCTCGGTCACCGAAATGACTCCGCGCGCGTCGAGCAGGTTGAATATGTGGGAAGCTTTAATAGCCTGGTCGTAGGCAGGTAGCGCCAACAAGTGCTTGTCGCCGCCAGTACCCTTGTCGAGTAGAGCCTTGCATTCCGCTTCGGCGTCCTTGAAGTGCTGCAAAAGGATCTCGGTATCGGCATGCTCGAAGTTGAAGCGGGAGTATTCCTGCTCGGCTTGGAGGAAGACGTCGCCGTAACTGACCTTACGTTCGTCGGTTTTCCCATTGTAGTTGAGATCGTAGACGCGGTCGACACCCTGTACGTACATGGCGAGCCGTTCGAGGCCGTAGGTGATCTCACCGGAAACCGGACGACAGTCAAAACCGCCAACTTGCTGAAAGTAGGTGAACTGCGTCACCTCCATGCCGTTGCACCAGACTTCCCAGCCCAAGCCCCAGGCCCCAAGCGTCGGGCTCTCCCAGTCGTCCTCGACAAAGCGGATGTCGTTGACGGTGGTGTCAATGCCGATTGCGTCTAGGCTCTTGAGATAGAGTTCGAGGATATCGGGTGGCGACGGCTTCATGATCACCTGAAACTGGTAGTAATGCTGAAGCCGGTTGGGATTTTCGCCGTAGCGGCCGTCCTTGGGGCGGCGCGAAGGCTGAACATAGGCGGCGTTCCAGGGTTTTGGGCCGAGCGAGCGCAAGGTGGTCGCTGGATGAAATGTGCCGGCACCAACCTCCATGTCGTATGGTTGCAGCACGACACAGCCCTGCGCTGCCCAGAACTGCTGCAGCACAAGGATCATGTCCTGAAAGGATTGGGTCGGACGCAGTGGGGCCGCTGCGTGGTCGGGGGCACCGGTTACCCCGGCTGGGGTTGTTGTCCGTGCCGAGGATTTGTCATTTTTCGTGGCCGCGTTGCGCATTGCCGCTCGCTTGTCTTGTTGGAACCGGCAGAACTATACCTAATTAGGCGTCGGCGTCATCATGCCTGCGGCCGATATTCTCCCGTCTTGGGATCATGCACGAGATTGCCGAGATCGCGCGCCTCTTTCGGTTCGGCGGTGGACTTCGCCGTTGCCTTCAATTTTTGATTGCGCAGTGCTCTTTGGGCGAAGCTATAGCCTGCATAAACGCCTGCACCAATGGCTGCCAGCAGCAGGACTTGCGGTGGCATTGAAGGCCTCCTTCGCGATTAAAGACCGTATCGGTACCATAGTGCACGAGCTTCGGCAGCCGACAAGAGATCGTCGGCAAGAGCGCCACCTGATCCGGTTGGGCAAAGTCCTTCCATATTTGGCCTTCTTAGCATGCTAAGAAGGCCGCCACGAGACAAAGGCACGACGCGCAGACGAACCTTTTCACCGTGCAGTTCCTGCATCTTCGTCCTGAGATCGGTAATACCGTCGATGAGTCCTAGTTCCATGGCTCGCCGGGCCGACCAGAAGGCGCCGGAAAAAACTTCCGTGTCGGGGGTTTCGATCTGTGCCCCGCGCCGTTCCTTGACGACGCCGATGAAGGCGTCATGGATTTCCTCCAGGATCTGGGTCAAGCGGGCGACGTCCTCGGGATTTTCACGCTTGAAGGGGTCGAGCTGGCTCTTGGCGGTTCCGGACGCATAAATGCGGCGCTCAACGCCGAGTTTTTCGATCGCTTCGACAAAGCCGAAACCACCCGATATGGCGCCGATCGAGCCAATGATGGAACACGCGTCAGCGTAGATCTCATCGCCGGCGACGGCCAGGTAATAGCCACCGGAAGCGGCTACGTCGTCACAGAACACGTAGACCTTCTTTTTGTGTTTTTCGGCCATCTGGCGCAGGCGTTTGAAGATCAGGCTGGACTGAACGGGGGAGCCGCCGGGTGAGTTGACGATGACTGCGACGGTCGGTATGCGCGAGAGCTTGAAGGCGCGTTCGATGCCACCGGCGACAGTGGCGAGCGAGAGCCCTTGGCGAAGCGGCGTCGCCATGCCGATGGGACCAGTGAAGCGCAGGACTGGCACGACGGGTCCGCTCGTGAATGGCCACATTGAGTAAATCCCCGGGCTTGGTTGTTGGGAAGGTGAGATGACGTCGGCGGCATGCGGCGCCGCGCTGAGGAAAGCGGTTGCGATGTATTACAGCGGCGGGCGCCTTTGCCAACGGCTTATGTCACTAAATTCAGCGCTGCAGCGTGTCTAAGAACAGAATCCATGGTTGGCGTAAAGGTGTTGCCGCAGCCGTGCAGGGGCAGGCCTGACAAAAGGGTTAGTCCGGTGCGGCGTCCTTTGATCGCTTTGACAATAATACGATTGGCGGGTTCGCCGGCGCGAGGATGCAGGGGCATAACGGTTACGGCACCGAAGCGTCCCTGGAGGCTGGTCAGCACATCAGTTAGAGCATCGGCTTTGTGAATCAAGATAACGGTGCCGCCAGGGCGGAGCATGCGGGCAAAGAACCGCCCCCAGTCATCCAACGATTGCCCCCTTTGCAGGGTGCGAGACGCGGCCTTGAGGTGAACCTCGCTGCGGGTGCCCGCATTTGAACTCATGAAGGGAGGGTTGGCGACCACGTGTGTGAAGCTTTCGATGGCAAGCCCGGCTGCGGCAAGTTGACCTGCAGAGGTGCCAACTGCGCCTGTTAAGCAGCGGACGCGGCCATCAAGCCCGTTTCGATGGATGTTCTCTGTAGCAATTCGGCAAAGTTCGGGCTCGCGCTCCAATAAAGTCACGCGCATTGGGCTGATCCGCAGGGCGGCGCACAATCCGACGGTCCCAACGCCCGCTCCGACGTCGAGGAGGTGGCCGGTTTCGGCCTCGTTTGCGTCAACGGCGGCTGCGAGCAGCACCGCATCGATACCGGCACGATAGCCCTGCCGAGGCTGCAATAGTTGGAGCCTGCCGCCGAGGAAGGCATCGTCGGTCAAGTCGCTGGGTGATGTGCGCTTATTACTCAAATCAGTAGGCAGAGCAGGTTCAAGGTGATTTTTCATCGATCAGCCATTGACCGAGGTCAGCCTCGCGGATAATTCGACGGGCAGCTGTTTCGCGACCTTCGGGAACCAGCAGACGGCGCGGCAGCATTCCCAGTGATCCTTCAAGGACGCTCATGTTGGTGTCGAGTATCACAGCGAAAATACCGGCCTCACCGAGGATTTGCTCTACGTAACTTAGCAAAACAGGGTCGTTCGTCCGAATTAGTTCATGCATGCTCCGCAGCCTGCCTCTTAAGTTTTGGATGCGGACACTGCACAGAGGCTTTAATATCCGCGCGGCGCGTCCCGCTCATGCATAACAGCACACTTCAACTCAACTGAGGAATGAACATTGGGCGTTGTAGTCCCGTTCGAAGAAACACGTGACCCAGGAAAAGGGCTCAAGCCCCTGCTTGAACTCGTGCGCGAGGACATGGAGGGAATCAACCGCCTGATTTTGGACCGAGCGGTCTCCGACGTCGAATTGATCCCGGAATTGGCCCATCATCTGATCGATTCAGGTGGCAAGCGTCTGCGGCCGATGTTGACCATCGCGACGGCGAAACTGACAGGCTACACCGGTCGCGAACATGTCCGTGTTGCGGCGGCTGTCGAGTTCATGCACACAGCCACGCTGCTGCACGACGATGTTGTCGACGAGAGCGACTACCGGAGGGGAAAAAAGGCGGCGCGCACGATCTGGGGCAATCAAGCCAGCGTGCTTGTTGGCGATTTTCTGCTTGGCCAGGCGTTCCGCATGCTGGTCGATGTCGGCTGCTTGCAAGTGTTACGCATTTTGTCGAACGCGGCCGCCGTGATCGCGGAAGGCGAAGTGATGCAGCTTTCAGCCGCAAAGAACCTGGCGACGACCGAGGACGAGTATCTCAGCATCGTCAACGCTAAAACGGCCGCGTTGTTCCTTGGCGCGGCTGAATCGGGGGCAGCGCTCGCCGGTCGTCCTGCCGAGGAGCTGGCCGCATTACGGTCCTACGGCAAGAACCTCGGGATCGCATTCCAATTGATCGACGACGCGCTTGATTACTCAGGCGACAGCGAAAACCTCGGTAAAGCCGTTGGCGATGATTTTCGCGAGGGCAAGGTGACCTTACCGGTGATCTTGGCATTTCGGCGCGGCGGCGACGACGAACGCAACTTTTGGCTGCGGACGATCTGTGAAGGCAAAGTCGAGGACCGTGATCTCGAGCATGCGGTTTCACTGATCATGCGGCATGACACCATTGCCGCGACGGTGGAGCGGGCCCGTTCTTATGGCGCGGTCGCGCGGGACGCCATGGAGATCTTCAACGACTGCCGCGAAAAACAAGCGTTGCAGGAGGTTATCGGATTCTGCGTCGGGCGAGCCCACTAGGTGCCGATCGAGGTTGCTTTAATCCAGTAGTCTGGGTGTTCTCGTTGCAGCTTTTCGATTGCCGCTGCTGGTGCGCTGAAGACACCGAAGCAGGTCGGGCCGGCACCGGACAGGCCGGAGAATCGGCATCCCGGTGCCTGGCGAATAATCCGCAGAACATTCTTGATTTCCGGCATCACTGCCGTGGCGGGGCGCTCCAGATGGTTGCCGCGGCCTGTCATGAACTCAAGTAGCGGACCGGTGTCTGCAAATGGACCGGGGGTCGGTGGTGGCGCCTCGTCGGCATTGGCGGATGGTGCCAAATTGAGTTGCTTGAATACCTGGGAGGTTTTGTTCGACGGCACATCGGCCATCGGGTTGACCAGCACAGCGCTCAGCTCCGGCAGACGCGCCAAAGGCATCAGCTTTTCTCCGATTCCGGTCACCCAGCATGCTCGATCCGCGAAGCACACAGGCACGTCGGCGCCAAGCGCGTGGGCGATGCTGTTCCACTCGACACTTTCCGCAATATCCAGGTTGGCACGCTGGGCGGCCCGTAAGACGGCCGCAGCATCGGCCGATCCGCCGCCGATGCCCGCTGCTACGGGTAGATGCTTTTCGATTGTGATGGCGCCAAGCCGCAGTTTAGGTTGCGCTTCGACCAGCAGCGCAATCGTGCGCTCTGCGATGTTGTCACCGTCGATGGCGGACGAGAACGGGCCGCTGAGGCTGACGCCGACCGGTTTGCCGAGGTCGAGTGTGACGATATCGAAAGCATCATCTGCGAACACCATGAGGCTTGCGAGTTCGTGATAGCCGTCAGAGCGCCGAGCTAGTACCTCGAGCGTCAGATTGATTTTTGCGCGTGCTCGCTCGGTGATCACCCCAGACTCTGTTGAATTAGTTCGCGTTGCGCCGTTGCGGCAACGGAACTTGGTTGCTGCTGCGTGTGGATTGTGGCGCGGTCCGTTCCGGCTCTGCTACCGCAGCGCCGGCGAGCGCCTGTTTCTTCACAGGCAAGCCTTCGGCCAGTTTCTTGCGAATGGCGCCGATGAGGTCGGCCTCCGGAGCGAGGCTGAGGGCCTGATCCCATTGGAAGCGGGCTTCAGTGATGCGCCCGACTTGCCAGTAGGCGTCGCCGAGGTGATCGTTGAGGACTGGGTCCTCGGGGCGCAACTCGACGGCTCTTTCGAGGTACTTCACGGACTTTGGATAGCTACCTAAACGGTAGTGCGCCCAACCCAAGCTGTCGACGATGTATCCGTCGTCGGGCTTCAGGGACACAGCCTTTTCGATCAACTTCAGGCCGTTGCGCAGATTGATGTTCTGGTCAATCCACGAGTAGCCCAGATAGTTGAGAGTCAGCGGCTGATTGGGATCGAGCTCCAGCGCCTTTTTCAGGTCCGCTTCGGCGGGCTTCCATTTCTTGGTGCGCTCGTAGCTAGTTCCGCGGGAGTAAAAGTAAACCCAGTCCTTCTTTTCCGGCTTACCGATTAACTCGATGGCGCTGGAGTAATAGCCGATCGCCTCCTCATAACGCTTGCGGGCACGCATGATGTTGCCGAGGGCGTCGAAGGGTTTGATGCTTTTTGGATTGGCAGCCGCAACTGCGTCCAGCAACGTCTTAGCTTCTTCAACACGTTCAAGCTCGTTGAGGTTGAATGCCTTGCGAATATCAATAGCGAGCTGCAGCGGCGAGCCCTTCTGGATTCGACCGTAGGTGTCGATCGCCTTCTCATAGCGCTTCATCGATTCATAGGCGCTTGCCAAGGCTGCCAGAGCGAAGGGGTGATTGGGCTGCAGATACAGCGCCATTTGCAGATAAAGGACGCCAATCGAAACGCCTCCTTCACCGGTAAGAGCTTCTCCGAGGCCGTAGAACAGTTCGGCCATGCCCTGTTCTGGAGTTTCTACGAGCCGCTGGATCGCGTCGCCACGGGTCAAACGCTCCATCAGGTCGGTGGCCAAGGGATGTGGCTCGCCCGACGACTGGCGGAAGTGGGTTCTAACGATGCTTTTCGCACGACGATAATCGCCGGCGTGGGCTGAACTTCTGGCGTAAGCAAGAGCGGTTCTCAGAGTCTTGCTGTCCTGCTGGAAAACGCTCTCGTAGGCGCGTTTGGCATCCGAACTCCGGTTCGCCAGATCGGCGATCAGCGCGCGGTGATAGCGCAAGTAGAAACGGGCCCAATCCGCCTGCCGCCGCAATGTCAGCGACGACAACGCTTTGATGTTATTGCCACTGGCATGTTCCACCCAGGCGCGTGTGATCACACTCGTAAGTTCGCCGATGGGGCCGCTGCCGGCGGCTTTGAAATGTTCTGCCGAGCGTTTGTATGAGCGCGCTTTGAAGGCGTCGAGGCCCAACAGCAGGCGGGCCATGCGGTGACGGGGCTGACGCTTGACAACTTCCTTGGCGAGTTCAATTGCCCTTTCCCTGTTGCCCTCCGAGGCTTCCATGAGGAAGGTCCGCTCAAGGAGAACGCCGCTATCGGGATCCTGGCGCAGTGCGTTGCGATAGAAGTTCGCAGCTCGGCCGGTATCATGGCTTGATCGCGCGAAGCGTCCGGCTAGATAACTGCCGGCCAGTGAGCGCGTATTGTCCCCATGTACGCCCGACCAAGCAAATGCCGGCGCCGGTGTCACGAGACCAGTCAACAGGGCTGCTAAGCTCAGAAGGCCGACATTTTGGACACGCAGCAAGCGTGTGAATCTCATACCGGAAATCCCTCAGGTTTAAAGTGCAGGGCCGTAATGGACGCCTGAGCGGTGACTTGCAACATTAAGCAACAAGATTCGGAACACAGCGATCATATAAGCATTCACAGGGCCAGAGAAAGGCGTCTTGTCGGGTTTGGTTTTCATGGTGTTCGTGTGCGGATAAGTTGTGCAATGCGCTTTTCTTCTCGTGCGGGGAGATGTTGAAAAATCTCTTTTTATCAAAACCTTGTGCTTCGTCCGCTCACGCTGAGTAGGGGTGGCTGGAAGCCTGGGACAGAGCGAGCATTTGCTCAAGAGGGCCCAGGCCTTCCTGATTTGTTAACAATTTGTGAGCCGGCATACGCCGTGAGATTCCCCGCTGCGGTTACATCCCGGAGTAATTTGGGCCGCCGCCGCCCTCCGGACAGATCCAAGTGATGTTCTGGCTGGGGTCTTTGATGTCGCATGTCTTGCAGTGCACGCAGTTTTGCGCGTTGATTTGGAAGCGCGGTTTACCGTCTTCACCGTCGATCACTTCATAAACGCCGGCAGGGCAATAACGCTGTGCGGGCTCAGCGTACTTGGGCAGATTGACGTTGATTGGAATGCCGGGGTCGGTGAGTACGAGGTGTGCCGGTTGGTCTTCTTCGTGGTTGGTCGCCGAAAAGGAGACATTTGTCAGCTTGTCAAAGGTTAGTTTTCCATCGGGCTTCGGGTAGTCGATCGGTTTAGCTGAGGCCGCGGGTTGAACAGACTCCCAGTCGGGTTTGCCGTGGCCAAGGGTGAAGCCCTGGCCGATACGCGGGAGAATGACATTTGCCCACATGTCGACCCCAGCCAGCATCACGCCGCCTATCGTTCCGAACCGCGACCACAGCGGCTTTGCGTTTCTGACCGTTTTGAGATCCTTGCCGACGACGCCGTCGCGGATGCGCTCTTCATATCCTTCGAGAGTGTCGTGGGTGCGGTTGGCGGCCAGCGCGGCGAACGTGACCTCCGCAACCTCGATTCCGGAGTGTACGGCGTTATGGGATCCTTTGATGCGTGGCAGGTTGACGAAGCCCGCCGCGCAACCAAGTAAGGCGCCGCCAGGAAATGCCAGCTGCGGAATCGATTGCCAGCCACCTTCGGTGATGGCACGTGCGCCATAGCCAATACGCCGCCCGCCCGTGAGCAGTTCGGCGATGAGCGGATGGGTTTTGAAGCGTTGAAACTCGTGATAAGGGCTAAGATAGGGATTGGTGTAGTTTAGGTGCACGACAAAGCCGACGGAGACGAGGTTGTCACCGTAGTGATAGAGGAACGAGCCGCCGCCCGTCGCATTGTCGAGCGGCCAACCAAAGGTATGTTGGACATAGCCCGGTTTGTGCTTCTCTGGGGGAATCTCCCACAGTTCCTTTAATCCGATGCCAAATTTCTGCGGTTCGCAACCGGCGGCAAGGTCGAATTGTTTGATGAGCTGCTTGGCGAGCGAGCCGCGGGCGCCTTCGGCGATCAGCGTATATTTGCCGCGCAGTTCCATGCCATGGGTGAAAGCGTCTCCGGGTTTGCCGTCTGCCCCGACGCCCATGTCACCTGTTGCCACTCCGACAACGGAACCGTCGTCGCTATAAAGGATTTCGGCGGCTGCGAATCCTGGATAAATCTCAACGCCTAATGCCTCCGCTTTCTCACCCAGCCAACGCACCAGATCGCCGAGGCTGCCAACAAAGTTGCCGTGGTTGTTCATCAGCGGCGGCATCGGGAAATTCGGCAGTGTGATCTTGCCTTTGGGTCGCAGGAAGTAGAAGCGATCCTCAGTAACTGGGGTATTGAGGGGGCAGCCGCTGTCGCGCCAATCCGGCAACAAGCGGTCCAGTCCTGCAGGGTCGACGACCGCTCCCGAAAGGATATGGGCGCCAACTTCGGAGCCCTTTTCGATTACGACGACGCTCAATTCGCGTTCGGCCTCTTCGGCGAGCTGGCGTAGCCGGATCGCCGCCGATAGACCGGCCGGGCCTGCGCCGACGATCACAACGTCGAATTCCATTGCTTCGCGTTCCGGCAGCTCGCCGTTAGTGTCCGCCATGCGTTATTGCTCCCCATTTGGACCGGCCGAAGTCCGGTTAGAGGGTGTGTTACTAGGCCATCAACACACCACTGCGCCACGTTTTACTAGGTTCCAAGCTTTGTGCAGTTTTCTGGCACTACTGAAAAGCCTGCTTTAGCGCTAACGTGGCGCGCATGTCGATTGGAACCAACCACGAAGAACTTGTCGAACTGCTCGCCTTTTACGGGGAACTGGGCGTTGATTGCACATTGGCCGAAGAAGCGGTTGATTGGTTGCATCATGGTCATGCTGCCCCGGGCGAACCCATTCGCCAAGCTTTGAAGCCAGCGCCAAATAGCCGCGATGGCACGTCCGCAGTAAGGTCGGGAGCGGCCCCGGCGGGTGCTCAGCAGCAACATTCCGAGGGCGCGAAATCGGCCGGCGCGTTACGTTCCGAACACCGCGCGCCTGCTGCCGGAAGCGCAGGTGGAGGCCCCTTGGAACCGGGAGTTGCTGCGGCCAGAACGCTGGCGGCAAGGGCGAAGTCACTTGAAGATTTGCGTTTGGCGCTCGACAGCTACGAAGGCTGCGCGCTGCGAGCCACGGCCAAAAACACTTGCTTCTACCGGGGGGCTACACGGGCCCGTCTGATGATTATCGGTGAAGCGCCAGGCCGGGATGAGGATTTGGAGGGGCGGCCGTTCGTTGGCCGCGCGGGCCAGCTTCTCGATCGTATGCTGGCGGCCATCGGTCTCAACGAGGAGCTGGTTCACATCACCAACGTGGTTTACTGGCGGCCGCCCGGAAATCGCACGCCAACTTTGCAGGAGACTCAAAGTTGCCGCCCGTTTCTCGAACGGCAGATTCAATTCGTTGAGCCGGAGCTGGTTTTGCTGCTCGGAGGCGCTGCTGCAAAAAATGTCCTCGATGTTAGCGATGGCATCATGCGGCTGCGTGGCAAGTGGAAGGACGTTAATATGGGCGGGCGTTCGTTGCGCGCGTTACCCACTTTGCATCCTGCTTACCTGTTGCGGACGCCCGCCGCCAAAAGGCTGGCTTGGCGCGATCTTCTAAGTCTGAGGCGGACGCTTGAGGGTTCGTCCTAGTTTAGTACGTTCGGAAACCCTCTAAATACCTCAAAACAGTTTTCGCAAAAACAAACGTAGTTCGTTGACCGGGCTTAAGCCCAATCGAATATCAATCATCGCATAGTCATATATCGACTTTTTTGGGTAGGGCGCCGCAAATGGTGAGAAAGGAACGTCAAAGGTGGCTTTGGGGCTGGTTTATCTACGTCCGCTTCGATTGGCGGGCATCGATGCGTTGAGCGCATCGGAAGAGGAGATTCACAAGTCTTGGGAGCTTTTGAACAGATGGATCACGCGTAAGTCTCTATCGCGCGATATTGAGATCGGTTACGGGCTGCTTCAGCATTCGGCGTTGCAAGACGGCACCAGCGGGTCTTCCTACGAAGCCTGCATTGAGGTGCCAAAGTCGTTAACGACGGGCGAAGCTGGTGAACTCAAGCGCTCCAGTTTGCCAGGTGGGGCCTACTTCCGACGCAGGTGCAGTGGTCCTGTCGCCTCAATGCTAGGAGAGCTGCAAACGATGCGTTCGGAGCTCGATCGCGGAGGAAATGTAAAAATTGATTTGGGCCGACCGATTGTCACCGTGCTGCTGGACATAAAGCAGCTGCGCTCCGGAGATGGGTTGCGCAGCAATCTGCTAATACCTGCCTGCAGTTCGAAGATGTCCTGCGTTTTAAACCAAGTGGCCTGACAATCCTGCTTTTTTGATTGATCTAAAGGCGTTAGGTTGAAGCACGTGACGCACGAATGGTGGTGGCAAGAGCGGCACGCGTCACCGCCTCAATCGTTTCTCATCAATCCGCCAAGTTAATCCGGACCTCAATGACCAAGATCGACCAAAATCGCCCGTTCATTCCGACGCGCATTGCCATTCTCACGATGTCGGACACACGTACTCTCGATGAGGATGCCTCAGGAGCGCTGCTCGCTCGTCTCGTCAAAGAATCGGGGCATGAGGTGGTTGACCGCAATCTGTTGAATGATGAAATTGCCGCGATTCGTGGTCAGGTGAAGCAGTGGATAGCCGATAAACAGATCGACGTGGTGATCACCACGGGTGGCACTGGGTTCACTGGCCGCGATGTCACACCGGAAGCAGTTCAGCCGTTGTTTGAGAAGGTGATTGAGGGCTTCTCAATACTCTTTCATCAGCAGTCCTTTCCGAAGATTGGTACTTCGACGATCCAGTCGCGGGCTTGTGCCGGGGTTGCTGCTGGGACTTACATCTTCTGCTTGCCGGGATCTCCTGGTGCGTGCCGCGATGCCTGGGAGGGGATCCTCAAACTGCAGCTCGACAACAGGCATCGGCCCTGCAATTTCGTCGAGATCATGCCGAGGCTGGAAGAACACAGACGCAAAATATCTTGAAGGTTTGAATCGCAGAACTCAAGGCGCGGCTGCGATCGGTGCCGCTCCGATGCACGGTCGGTAATGATTACCAGCCGGCCTTGGCCCGCTCTATTTCGACGATTTCACGCGTGTTGTTAGCGGCTTCAAAAGTGGCTTGAGCGAGTGAGCCGATGAATGCTAGCGCGAGTCCGGCGGCGATCGCTGCCGACCCTGCAGTCACGCCGACCGGCATGCCCCCCAATGCAGGCACAACCTGGCTTCCGACAACGCCGGCGACTGTCAATGTAACGAAAGCGATGCCGCCGATGAACATCAGCCAGCCAAGCAGCCGAAGGGCAAACGCGATGAACCGGCCGAAGCGGTAGCCGGGTACGAACTCGGTTTCTTCTTCGCCCTCCTCATCGCCTCGTACGACGCGCGGTAACGGCGCTTGTTGATCGCCCCGCTCGGCAGACGCTGTTGGTGCGTACTCATGATGATATCCCACGGCGGATCCGTGGTGCCTTGCATGTTCATTTTGCGGCAGGGCGGTCTGGCCATCAGGTGTCGGCGGCGAGGGAGCGGCCCAGCTTGCTGGGTGCCTGGTCACCTGGGCCGCAGGAACAGTGGCGGCGGGGTGGCCGGCCGGATCAAAGTAGGGCTGGCTATGCGACGCCATGCGATGTGGCTCATCATACACGGATGGCTCCGGCCCAATTGCCGGGGGCGATTGACTAAACTGGGTTGGCGCTGGCTCGGTATAGCGCTGGCTTTGCGGGGAAAGACGCTCCAGCGCCAAGCGGGCATCGACGGCTTCCGGGGTCCCGGCCAGGTTATCTGCGAGGTAAGAGTAGAATTGGGTGGCGTTTTCGAGGTTGCCTTCGCGTTCGGCTCGGTGCCCGATCGCCAGGATCTGGGCCGGCGTGTATTGCTGGGATCCAGTCATACGAAGTCCACCCGTGGTCTCAACTGGACCACTCCCACCACTGTCGTCACGAAATT
>DAOUZE010000396.1 GCA_030665765.1 Filomicrobium sp. | reverse complement strand
CGGACTTGAAGCGCTGCATCCGTCGTTCTCGCTGCCGTACCGGGAGATGCGAATTCTCGGCCCGGTTGTTGATCCGACCGCCGGTTATGTGGCGAGCTCTCATCCCAAGTTCGCTCAATGCCGCGCCATATGATGGCAGTTTGTCTGTCACGACGGCGTCTGGCGAGAAGCCTTGTGACTTGAGCAGTTTCCGCTTCAGCTTCAAGGCTGCTTGCTTGTTTCGGCGCGATTGCACCAGCACGTCCAGGATCTCTCCCTCGCAATCAACGGCGCGCCACAGGTATACGTTCTTGCCATTGATCGAGATGAAGACTTCATCGAGATGCCAACGCGTATCTGTAAAGCCCCCTTGTTTTGGGCCACTTCGGTGTAGAGTTTACGGAACGGGCGGACGCATGTTGAGTGCCTGATGCGGTCGGACGAAGCCGCCTTTAAATCTTTTTCGCTTCTAACTTGAAACCCTGTACCACGTCATGGGAGGGTCGTGCCGAAACCAATTCCTGGCTCGATCTGCATTCAGTCCTCCATAATTCTTACGCCCATGTTTTATCGATTGTGTTTTTTGCTGTTGGGCGCTCTGGCCGGAATCCCGTCGGCGTGGAGCGAGGTCGTCCACGTCGAAATAGATAGCCGACAGCCGGTGCTCGGGGGGCAGTCATTTGGCGCCCACGGGTCCTACGAAGTCGTGCGCGGTCACCTCTACCTATCGTTCGATCCCTCCGACCCAATGAATGCTAAGATCGTCGATTTACAACGCGCCCCGCGCAACACGAGCGGCCGAGTCGAGGCATGGACAACTTTTGTTGCCCTTCAGCCGAAATCGCTGGACAGAGCGCGTGGCGTCGCCCTCGTTGAGGTGAGTAACCGGGGTACGAAGTTCTCGCCACTCTATTTCAATCGTGCCGCATCCGCAAACCTCGATCCTGATGACCCTAATGCCTTTGGCGATGCTCATCTGTTACGTCTTGGGCTGACCGTGATCTGGATCGGCTGGCAGTTTGACGTTCCTGACCGCCACGGTGTGCTGCGCCTTCACGTGCCCAATGCTCGCCACGTTGATGACTCTCCGATCATGGGACTCGTACGCAGTGACTGGACCGTGGATGCGCCGGTTGCGTCACTGCCGCTGGCCCACCGCGACCATCGTGCCTATCCAGTCGTCGATCCTCAGGATGTCGCGAACATTCTTACGGTGCGGGACGGACGCGAGGCGCCGCGTCAAGAAGTTTCCCCCGACCGCTGGGCTTTCGGTCGGATAAAGAACGGGCACCGGATTCCTGACCCGACGCACATCGTTCTCGATGGTGGATTTAAGGCAGGCAAGATTTACGAACTCGTCTATCGTGCTAAAGATCCGGCAGTTGTCGGGCTCGGGCTCGCGACTATCCGGGACGTGATAAGTTACGCCAAATACGACAATACCAGCATCTTCCCGGCCAAGCTTGGGCTGGCAGTCGGTGTCTCGCAGACCGGTCGGTTTCTGAGGCACTTTCTCTACCAAGGGTTTAACACCGACGAGCAAGGTCGCCCAGCATATGACGGGCTGATGATCATTGCCGCCGGTGCTGGACGCGGCAGTTTTAACCATCGCTTCGCCCAACCCTCCCGCGACGCGCATCGCTATTCGGCCTTTTTTTACCCCACAGACCTGTTCCCCTTCACCAGTGCGACGCAGCTCGATCCGCTTCAGTGGCAGAGCGACGGTCTGTTAGCCCATCTCGCCGATCCCAATCACGCTCCCAAGATCTTCTACATCAACACGGGTTACGAGTACTGGGGCAGGGTCGCATCTCTCACCCACACAACGCCAGATGGCACGGCCGACATCGCCCCGCTTCCTAACGAACGGGTCTATCATCTGGCCAGCGCGCAGCATTTCGTAGGTGCCTTTCCAAACGCAACCGACCGTGTCGGAGACGCGCCCGTGTATCGAGGTAATCCTCTGGACTTCAGTGGAAACTATCGCGCCCTCCTCGTTCGACTAGTCGAATGGGTGGAGACTGGCGCGGTGCCGCCATTGAGCACATATCCTGCGATTACAGATGCGACGTTGGTTAGCCCTCGAGCGGTCGCATTTCCGTCCATACCCGGCGTGGCATTTCCGCAAACCATTCACGTGGCTTATCGGGCCGATTACGGACCGCGTTGGCCCGAAGGTATAATCGACGAGCAACCGCCACGGCTGGGTCCGCCTTATCCATCGCTCGTGGCGCAGGTTGATAGCCTTGGTAACGAATGGGGTGGCATCCGAAACGTTGAGTTAAGAGTTCCGTTAGCGACCTACATGCCGTGGAACCTACGCACAGGCTATGCTGGCGGGTCGATAGAACTGTCCGACTTCGTTGGAACGGTAATTCCACTACCGCGCACCGACGCCGAACGGATAGCGCGCGGGGACCCTCGTCCGGCCATCGAAACTCTCTACCGCAGCCGCCAAGCCTACCTGGAACAGGTCCGTGCAGAGCTCAAGAATCTTATTAGATCCGGATTTTTGCTGGCCGATGATCTCGATCACGCGCTACGGCGGGCGGGCCACACGTGGGACTGGGTGCATGCCTTGGAACGGTAGGGCTTTTTCATTCCTTCGTTACGGTTCATATTACTCTAGGGACAGTAGCCGAGCGCGCCGTTTGAGAACGAGTCTCCGCTTCGCCCTAAAAGCGAACGTTCTCAATCGCGTTTTCGATGAAAGGTCAGGGTTAAGAGCCGACTTCGGTGCCGGCGTTAAGCACTTCCGGCTTATCTTCGCGAGCGGAGTAAAGCAGCGCCGGTCGAACTGTTGAGAAGTGCCAATGGTGGACATGGCGAAAACGCAATAGCCCTTCGGTGTTTGCCGGATCGGTAAGGAGCAGGCGCGCTCCTGGATGTCCGCCGGAACGTCATTCGGCCGCTACGCGTCATAGTACATTGCCTCATAGGTGATCCGGCATAGCGTCGGGATCTGCAGACCTCTGAGGCAGTAAAACGCACTCTAATCCGTATCAAAATCGGAATGCTTGCACCATGCTGGCTAGTCGAAGAGCACTTTTGAAAGCGATCGCCGCAGCCACGGTTTCCGGCGCCGCAACAGGCCTTGCGTTCAAGCCCGCAAATTCTGCGACTGTGGGCCCGCTTCAACGGCGCATCTCGACGACAGGCGAAGAGGTTCCGGTTGTTGGGCTGGGCAGCTGGATTACCTTTAACGTTGGTAATGACCCAGTCCTACTGGACGAGTCCGCGGCCGTAATCGCGGCGTTCTTCGAAGATGGTGGGCGCATGATTGACTCCTCGCCGATGTATGGCTCCTCGCAGTCGACAATCGGCTATGGCCTGAGGAAGCTCGGGTACCCTCAGCAGCTGTTTTCGGC
>DAOUZE010000172.1 GCA_030665765.1 Filomicrobium sp. | reverse complement strand
CAAGTCGTCGAGTGCACATTGCTCGACATCTCATCGTCTGGGGCTTCGCTTGGGACTTTAATTCGACCGGAGGTTGGTACTGAGGTTGTTGTCGGCAAACAGAACGCCATTGTACGCCGGCATCACAACCATGGCATCGGGATTCAGTTTCTGCAGGATTATGAAGGTAAGCACCTGCAGGGATATCTGGGCTGATAGTGAACCATGGCTGTCGCTGACAAAAGATTTGAGTGGCGGCTTTGGCAAGACGAGCAATGCGGTGCGTACCTGTCTGACGGGCGGCGTCTGAAGGGTTCGCAGTTTGGTTTGAGAGTAGCTTTTCGGGAGTTTGTATTTGAGATGCGTTTAGGGGTCATTTGCGCACTCGCGGCACACCTTTTTCTTACGGGGTTGCAATCGGCGAACGCCGAGCCGCACACGTCTTCTTATCATGGGCAACACCATTCGGTCTTTATGCGCGCGTTCGGCGTCGCGCAGCCACCGCATGGCTTCGTCGAATTTTGCAACTCGCAGCCTCGTCACTGTCGAGGCAACTGGCGACGTGTCGATCGGTTCGTAGCAACTCCAGAGCGCCTCAGTGAGCTGGACGAGGTCAATAGGCTTGTCAACGGAATCGTCACGCCCGTTACGGATCTCGAAGCCTATGGTGTCGAAGAGTACTGGACACTTCCGACAACCAAGGGCGATTGTGAAGATTATGCTCTGCTTAAGCGTAATATACTCATCGAACGGGGATGGCCGCAGAGTGCCTTGCTGCTGACGGTTGTCCGCGACGAATTGGGTGAAGGACATGCCGTATTGACCGCCCGAACTGCGCTCGGGGATTTCGTCCTCGATAATAAGATCCGAGATGTCCGCATTTGGCACGCGACGCCCTATCAATACCTGATGCGGCAGTCATATGTGAATCCGCAGGCCTGGGTGTCTTTGGAAGCCTCCATCGTCAACAGACCGGCGTTAATGGCGGGCAGCTCCAGACGCTGACCCCTAGACGTTACTTTAGATATGAAGCCGGCTTCGCGAGGGCCGGCTTTTTCTTTGTCATTAGTCCCGCTCACGTCTCAGGTCGCGGCTGTAGTTGAGCTTTGAAACGTTTCCAATTGCTGACGTAGCGTCCAGCGATTGCTTTGACATTGACGACGTCTTCTTCACTCAGTTCACGCACCACACGTCCTGGTGACCCAACTACCAGGGACCGTGGGGGTATGGACTTGCCTTCGGGTATCAATGTATTGGCGCCGATGAGGCTTCCCTCACCAATCTCGACACCGTTTAGCAGGATCGATCCGATGCCGATGAGGCTGCCGGGATGAATGGTGCAGCCGTGCAGCATGACCATGTGCCCGATCGTGCAATCAGGCGCGATGGTCATGGGGTAACCGGGATCAGTGTGGAGAACGCAAGCTTCTTGAATGTTGCTGCGTTCGCCGATCACAATTGACTCGTTGTCACCGCGGATAACGGTACCAAACCAAACGCTGGCATCCTCGCGGATGTCGACGTTACCGATAACGGTCGCATTGGGAGCAACCCAATAGCGTCCGTTTGTGGGCGTAGTGACTGTCATGTCGTCGAGGGCGTATAGTGGCATCAAGCTCAGGCTTCCTCGAGGTCCATCTCTAGAATGGCCATCTGCATCTGATATTCGACCTCGCCGTCCTCATCGATCCTGTAGAGGGTGGCGATGAACTCATCGCCAATGAAGACCTCGGCCATGTCATTCTTTTTGGGCTGCGGGCGCAGGCCGATGTTTTTCAAACCAAAGGTCTTTCGCAGATAAGCTTCGAGTTTGGCGAGTTCGGCTTTGTCCACGTTGGGCTCCTTTTCGTGCCGTTGCGTTATGCGCTTATGACCATCATTTGTCTTCATTGTCCATGCTTGGGGGTGGCAGTTGCTGATCCATGGAAGCTGCCGGCTCGGTACAACCGGCAGGGCCGACGATGCGGGCTGGGACGCCCGCAACGGTGACTTCCCGTGGAACGTCTTTCAATACGACGGAACCCGCGGCAATGCGTGAGCAGCAACCGACCTCGATATTGCCGAGAATTTTGGAACCCGCTCCAATTAGCACGCTGTGTCCGATCTTCGGGTGACGGTCGCCGCCTTCCTTCCCGCTGCCGCCGAGTGTTACACCGTGCAGGAAGGAGCAGTTGTCACCGACAATGGCAGTCTCGCCAACGACAAAGCCAGTTGCGTGGTCGAGCATTATGCCTTTGCCGAAGTGTGCGGCGGGATGAATGTCGGTGCTGAAAAGTTTGGAGGACTGGCTTTGCAGGTATAGGGCAAAATCTCTGCGTCCCCGCATCCACATTTCGTGAGCGAACCGATAGGTGGCCAGGGCGTGGAACCCTTTGAAGTAGAGTATCGGTTCGATATAGCGGCTGCATGCAGGATCGCGGTCGACCACCGCCGCAAGATCGGCGCGCAAGGCGAGTCCAACTTCTGGGTGTTGTTGCAGTACACCGCGGAAGGTCTTGCTGATCAATCCAGCATCAAGGTCGGTGTGGTTCAGGCGTTGGGCAAGCCGGTGGATGATCGCTTCTTCGAGTGTGTCCTGGCCGAGTATGGTTGCAAATACGAACGATCCAAGCGCTGGCTCTGATCGCAGGACAGCTTCGGCTTCCGAGCATACGGCCTTCCATATAGGATCGTGTGTCCGCAATCGCTCATTACCGGGCAATTGGTGGAGTTTGTGGACCATAAAACACCTTTACATCTGCGTGACGCTAAGCAGAGCTTTGCATGGCAGGGGAGCGGATACTACGTTGGCAGGAATGTAGGCGCTCTTGATGCCCGCAAAAAGGGTGGTCAGCTCCCTTCTTTGCAAGGATCTACTTATGGATGAGGGCGGTAGTCAGGATTCGGGCGGCAATTGTGGCAGACGTCTTGATCTGCGGATATTTGGTTCCGACCCCAGTGGACCAGTACTCTCTATCGATTGGTAAAGTCCTTCGAAGGCCCGGCAGCTCGCGGAGACCTTCGCCTCGATCGAACCTTTGAGAGCTCACGAGAGTATAGAGGACAAGCTGGCGGCCGATTTGAGGTCTGTTGAAGCTGGCGCTCGATGTTTCGCCACTCGCAGAAATGACCAGTTGGTCGGTGCGTTCTGTTGCCGGCGCAAGTGACTCCGCGTTTGCTATTTGCAACATCTCGGGTACTTCCCACCGCTCAAAATCGGGGTATCTGCGCGTGTGTTCTGCGATGGTTAGAAACCGATGCCGTGAGCGATTGAGGGCGCTGCGTATGGATCATGGTGTCCGTGTTTAATGGCGGCGCACGCAAGCTCAATGAAGGTAAACGCTACCATGCGTTTACTGCCCGACCCGATGTCGTTCGGGACGGAGTTGCCGCATTGCGATTACGAAAAAGGGTTTTGATTACCCAAAGCAGCGCTGCCCCAAAACAGTGCTGATCTATTCCATTTCTAGGACGACACGTCCGCGCACCTGGCCGGCGATGATCGCCGGGCCAAGTTCGGTGACGTCGGCCCACGGCCGTGTCACGGTGAGTTCGGCGAGTTTGGCGCGGTCCAGGTCGGTGGCAAGACGGTCCCAGGATGCGATCCGCGTGGGCTTCGGCGCCATAACACTGTCGATGCCGGCGAGCGTAACACCGCGCAGGATGAACGGCATCACAGTTGCTGGAAGATCGAAGCCTTGCGCAAGTCCGCAGGCTGCGACGCATCCACCGTATTTGGTCATGGATATTGCGTTGGCAAGCGTATGGCTGCCGGCGACGTCAATGACGCCTGCCCAACGCTCTTTCCCAAGAGGGCGGCCCTTTTCGGATAGCTCGTTGCGGTCAATGATCTCGCTGGCGCCCAATCCCTTTAGGAACGCCTCCTCGGAGGTGCGGCCCGTGGAGGCGATGATAGTATGCCCGAGCTTGGCGAGGACGGCGACGGCGACACTTCCAACGCCGCCAGCGGCGCCAGTGACCAGTACAGGGCCCTTGTCGGGGGTAACGCCGTGTGCCTCTAGGGCTAGGACGCAGAGCATCGCGGTGTAGCCGGCCGTGCCGATCGCCATTGTTTCGGCGGGGGTGAAATCAGCTGGGCGTTTAATGAGCCAGTCGCCCTTCACTCTCGCAAACTGGGCATAGCCACCATCGTGCACCTCACCAACGCCCCAACCGTTAAGAATAACTGGGTCTCCAGATTGGAACTCGGGGTGGTTAGAGCTTTCCACCGTGCCGGTAAAGTCGATCCCTGGAACAAGGGGCCACTTGCGAATGATTGGTGCCTTTCCGGTCAGCGCAAGACCATCCTTATAGTTAACTGTTGTATGGGACACCTTGATAACGACGTCGCCCTCAGAGAGATCATCCAGTCCGATTTCAACCCAGTCGGCAGACTGGCCGCTGTCGGTTTTTGAAACTCGCAGGGCCTTGAATCGATTCATGTGTTCCTCACCTGATCGGGAATTGTCGAAGTTTTGACTAACGTCGCGCAGGTCAACGGCTGGCGCAAGCGAGGGAACACCCCTGCTTTAGCAGTCCATGGATGGAGCTTGGGATTTCTAGGGTTCGACCGAAAGACGTTAGATTCGCCCGTGCCTACATGGGATCTCTGTCCTAACGGCGGGTCATCTGGTCGCAGTGGATAAGTCGGTTCGCGGGTGCGGTATGTTCAATTTTGTGGCGGCGGTTGCATTATTGTTCCACACGCTATGTTTACTGAACGGTTGACGCCGAACGTGACTTTATGCGTGTGAGCGAAACTATTTGCTGTTAGTGCGATCCCAATAGCTTAGCAATTTGTCTTCATGTTGATGGCAAGGCATCTGCGGCTGAAAGTTTAACCGAGTGTTAAGCAACCGGTTGATTTTTGCACCGTGGCGGTGATGCCTGTTCGTCACTCTGTCGTCTGTGTATCCCGGTGCGGTGCAGCAACTTTTTTGCTTGGCATCAGACGAATGTCGCAACTAATCTCTGCATCAAGCTGCTCAAGTCGGCGATCCACCCCCGACGTATAACAAGCCACAAGGCCGACCCAGGAGGCGAAAATGACCCTAGAGATGCAGGTGACTGCACTTGCTGCGATAGTTTCTTTCGGATTTGTCGCTGCCATTGTTTTAGGTGCAGTCTAAAAGCGTCAGGATGGCGATCTCTGAGCTTCGCTCTCACTAGCACCCTCTAAATTAAGTGAACAGCGCGAGACAATTGCTCGCGCTGTTTTTTCGCTGCTCCGGTACTTAACGGCGGAGTAGATAACCAAAGATAGCGCCGGCGACTGGGATAAAGCCTGCCTTGATACCACTTGGCAAAGAGTAACCCAGCTGGGGAAGCAGGAAGACGATTGCCGCGCCGATCAGGGCGCCAATCAGGGCCGTGACAAGAGTTGATGAGCCCGGTGTGCGAACGTCCTTGAGCACGAACGATCCTACAAGACCGACAACCCAGACGATCACAGCGATTACAGCTGCGTCCACGGCGGCATCGATGATGGCGCCCTGGTTGGGGATGTAGCCGGTGACTTGACCCTTACCAAACCAAGCCGCGATGATTTGCAGTGCGATGAGGACGAGATAGCCGAGCATCTTTGGGTTCCCAGTTGTTAGCGACGCGCCTGAGTGGTCTTGATGACCGCGGTATCAAGTGAGCCCCACTTGTGTATTCATCGATCGCTAGCACAAGACGACGTCGCGTCTATAGGCAAGGGTGAGAAAAGTCGGACAGAGTCTTTCTAATGGAGATGTGGCCGGAGTACCTATTTGCTGTCGGCTCTGGCGCCCTTTTCGCCGATCACCTGCTCTCCGTCCTCTTTCGTGAACTGACCGATCCCAAGACCGGGAATAAGTTCAAGCAGAACTTCGCAAGGGCGGCACAATTTGGCGTTGTCACCGGCAACGACGATCGGGCGGTTGATCAGGATTGGATGCTCGATCATAAATTCGATGAGTTGATCATCGGTCCATTTAGGATCTCCGAGATCTAGTTCGTCGAACGGGGCTCCCTTGCGGCGGATCAGATCACGCGCCGAAGTTCCCATCATGGCGATCAACTCGACAATTCGCTCGCTCGTCGGCGGCGTCTTCAAGTATTCAATGACTTTAGGTTCTATTCCGGCTTTGCGCAGCATTGCCAATGTATTGCGGGAGGTGCCGCATTTTGGATTGTGGTAGATTGTGACGTCCATGGTTGGCACCTCTTACCGGTTTTGTTGCTTTGTACTGTCGGTCGTTTCGCAGGCTCACTCAACTCCGCAGCGGACCTTGCGGGCGGTGTTTCCGAAAGGAACCCGGAGGCGTAGTCAGTGACTACGGCGCCGGCCATCTAGGCTGCGGCGAAGGCTGGTATGTCTGCTGGATTTATAGCGGCAAACGCATCGGAGAGTCCGTGGGTTATGGATGCCACCGAATTTGTAAACGACGATAATGCCTTGAACCAAATTGTTGATGGGACTTAGTGCCCGACAAACATCGGTCTTGGCGGTGATGAGCCTTGCACCGGGCGGGATAGCAGCGTGTGATGACGCAAAATAGCGAACAAGGCGACTGTTGCGGCCTTTTGATCGGATGATAGGAATAAGTGAAAGTTTGATTGTATCGATGACCTGCTCGCAGTGGTCATCGTTGCTCGTTGAACTGGAAAACCGGTTGGACCAGGGGACAGTTTTAAATCCTGGGTGAGCCCGTAATTCCAGAACATCGAGGAATGGAAACTAGAGGTTCACGTCATCTTCGCCAAGAGTGACATGCTCGTCACGCACTAGACTTATAACGGAGAGTCCGTTGGTGACATGTTCGGCATCAAACAAACGGGACAACAGGTGCTATTCGCGGGTATGAAGCATATGACTGTCCGTAATGGGCGGATCGTTGAGGCCTGGATTATACGCGAAGACCTTGATCTGGGCCGGTATGTCGGGGCGGTTAAGTGAGAGGCCTTTCGACCGGATCGTGCTCCTAGCAAGCGTCCAATTGCCGACAATTCTCAAACCAACCTGGCGATGCTTTTAGCCTTGCCAGGGGTGTCCACCATTGTCGTGCTTGCTCTTGACTAAAGGAGGCATTGCGCGAGGCGGCACCAAGATGGGTAGATTTTGATCAATCGGGGGGGAGTGTTCGCACGAGCAACAACCATCACAGTAATTGATCAGCCCAACACTCGACCGGCAACGGCGTCAAGTTTTGCCAGCAGGCCTGGATCGCGGTCGTTGGGCGGCGTAATGATGGCGTCGTTGAGGGCGCGGTCTGAACCGATCGGGCAGGCCGGGTGCTCTTTCGGGAAGCCCTTGGCAAGGTTCAGAACAAGGCGCTGGGCCTTCTCGGTATTGGATCTCATGATGGCAATTACAGAAGCAACGTCGACGTTGTCGTGCTCGTCATGCCAACAGTCATAATCAGTGACCATGGCGAGTGTCGCATAGCAAATCTCTGCCTCACGGGCGAGTTTGGCTTCGGGCATATTGGTC
>DAOUZE010000194.1 GCA_030665765.1 Filomicrobium sp. | reverse complement strand
CTCGAGGTTGTCTTTGCCGACTGCGTTGATGTGGTTTTGAATATTGCGCAGCGCGCCATAGTATTTCTTGCCGCCATCACCGCCCGGATAGTTGATGTGATACACGACCTTCTGCTTGCCATAACGGCTGTCTTCGGCTTGTGCCGTCATCACACCGGCAAATCCGACGGCAGCGGCCATCGCCATTACAATTAGCGTTCTGAGCATTTCCTCATTCCTCAATGTGCTTGTTTGAACCACCGGTCCGCGCAAAGGAACCGCACCGGGATCCGTACGTTAACATGGCAGCGCCAGCCCCATGCCGGCAATCCACATGCTCGTGAACACCCGTGTGTTGCAGTGCCGAAAATTCCAGACCTGGCGCCAGGCAACTTGCGAGCCGCAAGCCGTCGCGCTAGAGCAGTCCAACCCGAGTACGACCGTGTCCTCAACATCCACGGTCGATCGGCGCCAAACAACAACAAAAAGCCTCGGTCGCGCTTTCCATCCAAAGTCTCGAGACCGGTTTCCTTCCGAATTAACTTCCGCCCTGCTGTTGCGCGGACCTCAAAGAACCCCAAGCACCTCAAAAAGAGAAGCGAATATGACAACTCACAAACTGCTCTTGCTGCCCGGCGACGGCATCGGCGTGGAAATCAGCCGCGAGGTCGAACGCGTTATTGCCATCCTCAACGGCAAGGGCGGCCCCAACTCCTTCGAAGTCGAACGCGACCTGGTCGGTGGGGCGGCGATTGATGCGCATGGCGTTGCCATCACCGAGGAGGCGATGGCCAAGGCGAAAACCGCCGACGCCATTCTCTTTGGCGCGGTCGGTGGCTCGAAGTGGGACGATGTTCCCTACGAAATCCGTCCTGAAGCCGGCCTCTTGCGTCTTCGCAAGGACTTCGACCTGTTCGCCAACCTACGCCCGGCAATCTGCTATCCCGCATTGGCCGATGCATCATCGCTCAAGCGCAGTCTTGTCGAAGGCCTCGACATCCTTATCCTGCGCGAACTCACCGGCGGCACGTACTTTGGCGAACCGAAGGAAATCGTCGCTCTGGAGAATGGCCAAAAGCGCGGTGTCGACACCACTATTTACACGACCAGTGAAATCGAACGCATCGTCAAGGTCGCCTGTGATTTGGCCCGCAAACGCTCCGGCAAGGTGCATATGGCGGCCAAGTGGAACGTGATGAAAACGGGCGTTCTATGGCGCGACGTCACCGTTGCCACCCATAGGAACCACGCCCCCGATATCGAACTGGAACTGATCCTCGCCGACAACTGCGCCATGCAGCTGATCCGCGATCCCAAGCAGTTCGATCTCATCGTCACCGACAATCTGTTCGGGGACATTCTCTCCGACGAAGCCGCTATGATGACGGGTTCCCTAGGCATGCTGCCATCGGCATCCCTTGGCGCTGCCGATCCTCAAACGGGTCGCAGCAAGGCGCTATACGAGCCCGTCCACGGATCCGCCCCCGACATCTCCGGCCAGGGTCTCGCCAATCCCATAGCGATGATCGCCAGCTTCGCCATGGCCCTGCGCTACTCGTGCAATATGGCCGCAGAAGCCGACGTCATCGAGACCGCGATTGCAAAGGTCCTCGACAATGGCCTTCGCACCGCTGACATTATGCAGAACGGCTTGACCAAGGTGGGAACCGAAGAAATGGGTAGGGCTATAGCCGCTGAAATCGAAACAGCGCTGGCATAGCCCTCTTTGTTCGCTTCGGATCGCACCCATCCCCGGTCCGGCGCTGGCCAATTCAAAAACAAACCAGCGTCGCGGATCGGGGACAGCTTCTGCGTGTCCAATCAAAAGGAACCCGAGCATGGCCAGCAATCTTGAAACGATCGGCCTCGGCGTCGCGGACCGGACCGCATTCGAACAACTCGTCACGGGCCTCGCAGAAGCCGCCCGGGAAGGGCTCTCCACACCCGTCGGCGATTATGCCGTCTGGCGTTCCCGCTCCGGTGCCGAAGTCTGGCTTCACATCGCACCGGCTGATTGTGACGGTCCCGACGCCGTGCGTGAGATCCAGGGGCTGACCCCGTTTTTCGACGGCACCAGCGACGTCTCATTGAGTGTCACCGAACGCATCAACCGACCGGACGACAATGCTTTCGAAGGCGCTTATCAGGCCTGGGTTGGAGACGGTGGAGCGCCAGGAACCGAAGGTGGCAACTACCCGCTGGTTTTCGATGCCGTCGACTTTGCTGCTTTTGGCAACCAGAACCTCCCAGCAACCTGTCGGGCCCGCATTTGCGGATTCTGCCGCGAGCTCAAGGCCTATCCCGACGAGGCCGCGTTCAATGCCGCACAGACGGATGGACCAGGCTTTGCTACCCAGTCGTTCTTCCCGGTCGGCCTGTTCGCCGAAGCGGAATCCCCAAAAGCACCCAACCTCGTGCCGTCGGCCCCGTCCTCAAATGCGCTGATCAATGGCGTCATCAAAGGCCACCGCGAACTCGTCAACGAATTCTCCGGACAGCCCTTCCACTGGCTCGAGATCGAAAGCCTGTCTGCCACTTACGATATCGTCGCCGCTCCCCGAATAATCGAGGGAGAAATCCGCCAAGGTGGTATTGTTCAGGCTGCCTGCTGGCTGTTCGGCCGCATTCTCAAATAGCCAGTCAGCGATGCTGGCCCATCGTCGCGATCAGCCGCTTTCGCAGGCGTCGGCGGTCTGCTCACCGACACCCACAGCACGACCTGACCACCCCTATGGACAGCTACGTTCCGGCGGCGTCGAACGACTGGTTAGCGAGATGCCCTTCGTGCCGTATCCGCCGATCATCACGGCATCGACCAGAGGATCGGGCGTATCGCGATTGGCCGCCCAGGCAACGATGAAATTCGCACCGCTGCTCCCCTTACTGTCAGTAAGGTCAATGTAGTACTGGCGCGTTTGCAGTGGGCCAAGACGGAGCGGGTCGCTCACATAGCGCCGCAGACGTTTGCCATTCCTATCAAAGTAGTCGACGCGGGTAATACCGAATTCTTCCGTTTCCGACACATTCCGGATGCTCAACGTCGCAGCCAGTCCCGTGACCGTGTGCTTGTTGCCGGAATAGACTGTCGCCATGACGGGAACATAAGTCTTTGAAGTACATGCAAACCCTTCAATGGCAATGGCGGCATCACCATCACCTGGAGCGGCGCCAACGTCTTGAACGTCGGAAAAATCTTCCGACTCTAACTCCTCAAGAGTGACGTCCAATCGCAAGGAAAGCAGCACCGTCGCCAGTGAAGCCAACGCGACAATGACGAGTAGCGCCACCATCAGTGTGAAAAGATAACCTGGAACACCTGTGGAGAGCTGCTTTGCCATTGCCTCGTTCCCCAGAACCTAAAAGAATAAATGAAATTGCACTCAGCGAGAATAATCAACATCCCGGCGCAAGCCTGCACACTTCTGCTTCACTTGAGTAGCGTGCCAAACATGTGCGCCATTTCGTTACTACACGACCGAGCCTGATAAGGACACATGCGCCGAGTTGTGGTCGCGGGGAGCTCCAGACAATGAGGAAATACCTCCACAGGCAAACCCCTAAACAATCGGCTCTTCCTGGCAGGACGCCGGCTGATTCTTGATCCAAGCACGCGCAGTCCAGCCTGGCTTACCCTCGTTGCGCCGCCGCACCTGCGCTTCCGTCCGCGCCACGAAATAGAACTCAAAGCAGTTCGCACCGATCCGCGTCACACGAAAGCAACCACCCGAGGGATCGCCCTTGTAGATCGTGCAAAAGGTATCCGAAATCACCGACCAGTGCCCCATCGTCTCGCGTAACCCTTCCGAGTAGGCCACTGCCATATCGCCACGATAGCTTTCTGTGAAACTGCGTCCGTCTTCATAGTTTCCGTCGACCGTCACACCGGCGAAGGTGGCGCGCAACTCCTCTTCGCCCATCCATTGTTTCGCGGCCAACGCGGACGACAACACACCGACAGCAAACAGAGCCGACAGCGCCAGTCGTGCAAAGATCCGATCCAAAGTGACCATCATCAAACCCACCTCGTTCGACAATCACCACACATACGGCCTAAAGGCCAAACTAACGCAACACAACCGCTTCTCACCAACGGGGCCCATGCGGGCCGGTGAAACCAGCGCCGAAGGTCCAGCGTTTAGTCCAAAACATAACTTATGCGTAAATAACCGGAGATAGCAGCCCATATCAAAATTGACTGCGGCGGCAATCCTGCTGACTGCCTTAATTGCCAGAGCTCTCAGCACGGCACCCGACCGATCAGCCGCCATGTCGAGCTACAAATGAAAACACCGCCCGCCGCTTGTCTTCGCGACGTCCGCCGAAGCGCAACAGCTCGTTCGCCAAAAGCCTATTGTAATCGGCAATAGGGCCGGCATTCATGAGTGCGCCAGGGTCCTCATATGCGTCACTGGCGACCGTGTCTCGGCCACCCAAGGGCCGCCCAACCTGGACGGACTGCAAAGACGCTACGCCCTTAATACCGCGTCAACAACGACAAGTTTCGCGCCATACTCGTCGGCAAAGATGGCGGCGCTAAACTGCAAGCATCGAACCCCGGCCCGGCGAGCCGCGTCTTCTCCCTGATCGGTTCGATGCACATGCGCTAACAAGAACTGCGCGGAGAGAGATAATCTCGCTGAAAAGGCCTCCGACGTTCGGGTTCCTTGAAGAATACCGCCGCAAGCGCTAAGTCTTCGCTGCTAAACCCGAAAAAGAGACCATCCGCCGTACTGCGGCCTGCCGCTGAATGAGACGGAAGCGATGCGCGAGTTCTAAGGACCAGACATGGGCTACAAGGTTGCGATTGTCGGCGCCACGGGCAACGTGGGCCGCGAGATGCTAGACGTTCTTGCCGAGCGCAAGTTCCCAGCTGACGAGGTCATACCGCTTGCTTCTCGTCGGTCGATCGGCGTTGAAGTCTCTTTTGGCGAACGCCGCCTCAAATGCCGTGATCTCCAGTCCTTCGATTTTTCGCAAGCCGACTTCTGCCTGATGTCGGCCGGCTCCGCCATCTCCAAGGAGTGGAGCCCAAAGATCGCCGCCAAGGGCTGCACCGTCATCGATAACTCATCGTGCTGGCGCTATGATCCCGACGTTCCCCTTATCGTTCCAGAGGTGAACGCCGATGCCATCACCGGTTTCACCAAGAAGAACATAATCGCCAACCCGAACTGCTCAACCGCGCAGCTCGTCGTCGCCTTGAAACCCCTCCACGACCACGCCCGCATCAAGCGCGTCGTCATCTCCACCTACCAGTCGGTATCCGGCGCCGGTAAGGAGGCCATGGATGAGCTTTGGTCCCAGACCAAAGGCAAGTACGTCCCCGGCCAGGAGGTTGAGGCCAAGAAGTTCCCCAAGGAGATCGCGTTCAACTGCATTCCTCAAATCGACGTCTTTATGGAAGACGGCTACACCAAGGAGGAATGGAAGATGGTGGCGGAAACCAAAAAGATACTGGATCCGTCCATAAAACTGACCGCGACCTGCGTGCGAGTGCCCGTCTTCGTCAGCCACTGCGAGGCGGTTAACATTGAATTCGAACGCGATATGGAACCCGAAGAGGCGCGTGAGATCTTGCGGCAAGCGCCCGGTATCAGCGTCGTGGACAAGAGAGAACCAGGTGGCTACGTCACCCCTATCGAAGCCGCCGGCGAATACACCACCTACGTCAGTCGCATTCGCGCGGACTCCACGGTTGATAGCGGCCTCGTCATGTGGATTGTCTCCGACAACCTCCTGAAGGGCGCGGCACTCAACACCATGCAAATCGCCGAAACCCTGGTTAGTCGTGGGCTAGTGAAAAAGGCCGTTTAGTAGCGGCTACGGCAGATCTCCATGTAAATCTCCTCGCCCTTCCGTCTGCCGGGCTCAGTTCGTTCGCCTATCATCAAGTCGATCTGCGGCGTCAGCCTCCCCCAATACTGCCGTCGGGATGGGGATTGGTGAAGCGGCACGCCGCGACGTCGCTAGAGTAAAGGCGTAAAAGTTTGACCGGCCCGGTTCCACCGACAAACGAGATCTCGCCGGCGAACGCACAGGAGTGGAAAAGGGTGACCAAGCAAACCAAGCCGAGAGCCAGCCTGGCATTCCGCAACAAGCTCCGCGCAAGCATACTTGAAATCGGCAAGCGGTTGATTGAGGAGGAGGGACTGTCACGCGTCTAAGCCCGGAGGATTACCGTTGAGGCTGGTTTTGCTGTCGGCTCAATTTACAACGTCTTTGAAGATCTGGATAAGTTGATCATTGATCTGAACAGATGTTCACTGAATGAGCTTGGGGCTAAACTTCAAGCCGCCCATGATCAGCCCAAGCAATCGACCACACATGGTCGCTTACTCGCGTTGGCAAGTGCCTACTTCCTATACGCCACCAACCATAAAATGCCCTGGCGAGCGATCTTCGACCATCAGCTTTCTGAAGGTCGCACTGCACCGCCGGAATACCGCGCAGATCAGGATCGACTTTTCGCGCTTGTCGAGGAGTGCCTTGCAAATGACATTGCTGAAAAAGATCAAAGAAAGAATGCTGCCAGGGCTCTATTTGCGTCAGTGAACGACATAGTATCTCTGTCTCTTGATCGTAAACTCGGTGACTTCGAACCAGAAACTACCCGCCGTCAGATTGAATTTCTCATAGGTTGCACCGCTCACGGACTGCACCAGGCCTGCAAAGAGCAATGCTAAGGGCACGATCAAGCCTTTTTACGTGCTGCCGTTTTTTGCTGTTCTTGCTGTTCTACCGCTTCTTCAAGCTTGCCAAGCGCGTCGACGATCGTGTTGAGGTCCGTCAGGAACCGGTCCCGTTGAGTGGCCGGCAGAGCCTGAAGAATTCGATCGTCAACTCTTCTCGCCATCGGTTCGGCACTTCGCAGAATCCG
>DAOUZE010000391.1 GCA_030665765.1 Filomicrobium sp. | reverse complement strand
GGGGTCAAACCCTGGATCAGGAGTGCGCCAAGCATGACCGCTGTGACCGGGTCACCTGGTATTCCGAGGATGAGCATTGGAATAAGCGCGCCGCCGGTCAGTGCGCTATTGGCTGCTTCAGGTGCTGCAATTCCTTCAGGATGACCTTTTCCAAACTCGACCGTGCGGTTCTTGGAAAATCGCTCAGCATATTGGTAGCTAAGGATGGCCGCGATCGCGCTTCCCGTCCCGGGTATTGCGCCGATCGTTGTGCCGATTGCCGATGATCGAAAAATACAGCCCCATAGCTGGTTTATGGACGCAATAGCTTGACGCACTCCGAGCTGGGCGTTGGCAACGGGAATTGGTGGAGGTAAAGAGTTATTGCCTGTCCGCGCCAGGGTCTGGATCGCGACTGGCAGGGCGAACATCCCGATCATCACAGGAATGAAGGAAATGCCTTGCTGTAACTCAACAGTGTCGAATGTGTACCGTGCAGATGCCGTAATAGGATCCAAACCAATCATTGCTATGGCAAGGCCAAGACCTGCCGAAATGAGACCGCGAATGATCGATCCTTCCGAAAAACCTGCGACCAACGTCAGGCCGAGCAGGACAAGCATGGCTTGCTCGGCAGCTCCGAACAGCAACGCGAATTTGGCGATCTGCGGCGCAACAAGGCAAAGGACAAGAAGGCTGAAAGCTCCTCCCAGGATGCTCGAAAGGAATGCAATTCCCAGAGCAACGTCCGCACGCCCTTCCTTTGCCATTGGGTAGCCGTCGCGTGTCGTGATGATTGACGCTGGGTTACCTGGAATATTGAGGAGTATTGCGGAAATAGCCCCTCCAGCCATGCCGCCCACAAACACGCCGATCAGCATCCCAAGAGCGGGGCTCGCAGGCAGATAGAATGTAAATGGAAGCAGGAGGACAACAGCGAGCGAAACGGTCAGTCCGGGGATAGCAGCAATAACCAGCCCCAACACGACGCCAACGGCCGTTAGCAGAAGAGTGAATGGCTGAAGCCCTTCGATCAAACCGTTCAGCAGTGGGGCCAACGCACTTCTCCCGTATCTTACGCTAGAAAGCCAACACGAGGCCGAACAGCCCGGAGAAGATGAAGTGTGCTGAGAGCGCGACCGCGATCGATGACAGCGCAGACACCCATATCGGCCGCATTCCCATCGCCAGCGACAGTCCGAACACAAGGCCGCTGGCTGCTGCAATGAAGCCGATATGGCGAATTGCAAAAACGGTTGCGACGACGAGGGCCACAAGCAGGCACGTTGCAGCCAACTCGCGCAGCGAGATGCTCACGTGCGGAATGTCACCCAGGGCCGGATCACCGTTGGAACGGTAAGCGCTCATTGACTGAATCATCACTTCAACGAGCGCGAGCACTCCGACAATTGCCGCAATGACTCCAGGGAAGAGTCCGGGCCCAAACCCCTCATCCAGAGACATCGATGGGAAGCCCTGAGCGATCCAGCCATACATAAAGGCAAGAAGCGCAATAACGGCGGGAAAGGCAATTCGAGCTGCCATGTTTGGCACCCTTGCACGAGGCCCCGAATTGAGAGGCGTGCAGTTTTGCGCCCCTCACTGAAGCGAACTAAGTTCACCTACTTTTGCGCGTCGATGACGCTCCTAATTAGTGCGTTTTGCTCGGCGACATACTTGGGGAACTCGTCAATGCCGATGTAGTTTATCCCGAAGCCCCGCTGCTTTGCTGCTTCCATCAGTTTAGGATCGTTCTGAGCCTCCTTGAAGGCGTCAGCGAGTTTAGTCTTGATCTCCAGCGACGTACCTTTTGGGACAAACACACCGCGGAATTGATGAAAGTCGATTTTCATTCCCAGCTCCGCAAATGTCGGCACGTCTGGGAATGCGTCGATGCGCTTTGGCGACGAAATAGCGAGCAGGCGGACGTCGCCGGAGCGTACGCTGGCAACCAGTTCTGGAGGATGCACTGAAATCGCATCAACCTCTCCGCTGAGTAGAGACGGCAGCCGACGTTTGCCAACGGGGACGTAGACAACGTCTGCACCCTCCATCTTCATTAGCGTCGAGCCAACCATATAGGTGAAGCTGCCAGTGCCAGCGTGGCCAAGCTTGATCTTCTTTGGAGATTTCTTTGCTGCCGCAATGAACTCCGGCAACGTCTTCCAGGGCGAGTCCGTTTTCACCGCAATTGTCGTTGCATCGAAGGTCACAGCGCACACGTAATCAAAATGCGAGTAGTCGTAGGGGAGCTTCCCCAAAAGGGTCGTCGTCAGAATTGAGGCTGAAAGCCAACCAATATTGTAACCGTCTGGCTTCTGCTTGCCTACATAGTCGAAACCGATCGAGCCTCCGCCACCAAGTTTGTTGATGACTGAAATGGGTTGGCCAAGCTTCTTAGCAGCCGCCGCCGCGGAAAGACGGCCTGCGATATCGGCTGCTCCACCGGGCTTGAAAGTGATCGTCATTGTGACGGGCTTCGTTGGATAGTCGCCGGCTGCTACGGTCATGGGCCCCGCAATTGCGAGGGCTCCAATCAGCAGAGGTAGGCCAATAACTCTCATAACGCTATTCCTCCCAAAGCTAAACTTGCGACCCCTATTTTGTGTCGGGTGCCGCGACTAACAAGAAGGGGTGGAGCGAGCGCTGCCGCTCCACCCAGCAGTCTTCGATTACTCGGCCGCTTCGCGGTTGTTAGTGACCTTGGCAAGGCTCGCGCGACCCTTTTCAGATATCGCTTCCGCCTCAGCTGAAGGCCCAGTATTCCAGCGCTCCGGAATCTTGTCCCATTCGCTGTAAACCGTGAACGGATTTTCTGTCACACCGTGCGGAGGCACGCCGGTATATCCGCGATGCTTGAGCTGATAGAGATAGTTGTTCGACGAGCGCGTATCGCGCGCGGCTTCAGCAAGCAGCGGATAGATGTCGACTTTGGTCAGGCCTTCCGTATCGCCCATCTTGCAGACGATGTTTCCGTCGAAGTCGCAAACCATTGAGCGACCGAAATACGAATAAGAATGATCCTGTCCAGTGTGATTGACAGCTACGACATAGGCCTGGTTTTCGTAAGCG
The DNA here is from genome assembly GCA_030665765.1 of Filomicrobium sp. Taxonomy (GTDB): domain Bacteria; phylum Pseudomonadota; class Alphaproteobacteria; order Rhizobiales; family Hyphomicrobiaceae; genus Filomicrobium. The sequence continues at coordinate 358 of DAOUZE010000391.1, read as the reverse complement.
CGAACCTGGTTGGTGATGTCCCAGATATGATCCCATGGATACATGTATTTGGACGGCCGAAGGATGACGTTTGCGCCCTTCCATGCTGCTTCACGCGAAACCTCCGGGTAATCGAAATCGGAGCAAAGAGTGATCGCGATTTTCGAGCCCTTTGGACCATCACAAACATTCATGGACTCGCCTGGCGTCCAAGGTTCTTTCGGGCACCACGGCATCATCTTGCGATACTTCATCGCGACTTCGCCATCTGGGTTGATAATGACCATTGCGTTGTGCGGGTTGTTGTTTGGGTCGTCGGCCTTCTCAACGACCGATACGCACATCCAAACCCCAAGCTCACGCGCCTTCTTGCCAAAAA
>DAOUZE010000232.1 GCA_030665765.1 Filomicrobium sp. | reverse complement strand
AAGGGAGGTAAGTAATTGAAAATAAGAGAAGTTTTGGAGAAATTCGGGCGGACGCCCGTAGTTTGTCGTCGTAGCGACTCTGCGCAAGATGCCGCGACCAAGCTGAAAGAATACAGCATCGGTGCAATGCCGGTGTTGAGTTCGGATGGCACGCTTGTCGGAATGCTCTCCGAGCGAGATCTGGTGAGAGAATTTTCAAAACGCGGGGCGGGTCTTACAGAGTTGACGGTCGGAGAAGTTCTTACGAAGTCGGTAATTTTCATGGCTCCCAGTGCTGATCTTTCCGATGCGATGAGGACGATGCACCAACACAGATTTCGCCACGTACCGATACTCAACGCGGGAGAGCTTATCGGTGTCATTTCGATCCGCGATCTGCTCGCCCTGGGCATGCTTTTTGAAGGTGCGATTTCAGAGAACCCAGCGGTGGCGGAAACATCTGGATAAAACGACAAAAAGGGAGAGCATGCTACGGGAGGCCCTCTCAACGTTGCTGTCACATAAACATGGCTCGGTCGCAGACGACCTAAGGCTGCCCGATTTCAAGCCGCCGACGTCACCTCTTGTCACGTATGCATTGCCGCAGCTCGAAACTGCCGAAGTGTACGACGTGAGATCAAATGGCGTTGAACGTTGAAGGCGTTATAGATCGCTGCATGTGTGTAGAGGAATCGTTGCGCGGCACCAGCTGATTTGAATAGCCGCATCCGTCGTTCTCGCTGCCGTACCGAGAGATGCGAATTCTCGGCCCGGTTGTTGATCCGACCGCCGGTTACGTGGCGAGCTCTCATTCCAAATTCGCTCAATGCCGCGCCGTATGACGGCAGGTTCTCTGTCACGACGGCGTCTGGCGAGAAGCCTTGTGACTTGAGCAGTTTCCGCATCAGCTTCAAGGCTGCTCGCTTGTTTCGGCGCGACTGCACCAGCACGTCCAGGACCCCTCCCTCGCAATCAACGGCGCGCCAAAGGTATACGCTCTTGCCGTTGATGGAGACGAACACTTCATCGAGATGCCAACGCGTATCAGCACGCGGGTGCGAGCGTCTGAGTTTTCTTGCATAGGCCACGCCAAACTTAAACGACCAGCGGCGGACCGTTTCATACGAGACATCGATGCCGCGTTGGGACAACATATCCTCGACATCGCGCAGGCTCAGAGGAAAGCGAAAGTACAGCCAGATCGCTTGCTGGATTACAGCGGCCGGGAAGCGATGGCGACGATAGGAAGAACGGCTCATCGGACGTTGATAGCATACGGCATCAACTGAGCAGGCGCGTTACCGTGACAACACCCAACCAAGGGCTGGGGGATGTCGGTTAGCTATGGCAGACCGTATTGACGGGGCTAGTTTTACTCTGGCGCCAACCGTCAAGCCGTCTTGCGGACCAGCACGATGCAGAGCACGGCGCCGATAAGTCCGATGATCGCCATCATCGTCATTACGCCGGAAAAGGCCTGATCGAAGGCACCGTGCAGCAGGCCTTCGATCGTCTTGGCTTCGTCCGGAGAGAGTTTCGCCAAGACGCTGTCGATCTGACTTTCCGAACCGTGCAGGAGCGTCGCCTCCAACGCATCGAGGTCCGGAACGCTGGGCGCTACGCCAGCGAGGACCGGGGCGATCTCACCGCGCTTGATCTGCGAGGCGACCACGCTGCCGGCGGCCGTGCCCGTGGCAAGGCCGATAAAGTTGCATGTACTGATGACACCCGAACCCTGGCCGGAACTTGCATCGGGCAGCACGCGCATACCGACGCGTGGCAATAGCGACCAACACAGGCCGATACCCGTCCCGACAATGATCAGCTTCCACCAAAGCACGCCGTAATGCGTCTGGCTGTTCGTGTCGTGCAGCAACCAAAATCCGATCGCCAGCGCCAGCATTGCGCCGATCAGCGCATGCCCAAGGCGTTCGGGAGGCAGTAACCGCGGCGCCAGCAATGAAACGGTGAACATAGCGAACGTAAAAGGCAGCAAGGCAAGCCCGGCGTGGGCCGCACTGAAGTTCAGACCCTCCGGGGCCTGTAGAAAGAGATTAAAGAAATACAGAACACCGATTTGGCTGAACCCGTTGATGATCATGCCTGCAGTTGCGGCGACATAATCGGCATGAACGAAAAAGCCGAAATTGACCAGTGGCGATTCCGCGCGCAGTTCCCGCACGACAAAGGCGCACGCCCCAAGAACGGCAACCGTCAAAAGCGCCAGCGTTTGCAGCGCTGTCCAGCCAAAAAGCTGGCCGCTGGTAAGTCCATATAGAAAACAGCCGAGCGCCACCGCCAGGAAGGCCATGCCCGGATAATCGATGCGTGTGCCGGCTTCCAGTGCGCTTGGGACGAGCCCCGCCCGCGCAACATAAAGACATAGGAGCCCCGCAGTGCCAAGGATGGCGAGATCTAGAACGAAGATCGCGCGCCAGCTGATGGTATCGGTCAGGACTCCGCCGATGAGTGGCCCGAGCGCAAAGCCGAGGGCCACCGAACCGGCCCAAATACCTATAGCGCCGGTACGCTTCTCCTCTGGCGTGGTCACGTTGATCAGCGCCACTGATGTTGCGATGAGCCCAGCGACGCCGATGCCTTGAAAGACGCGCCCCCCCAAAACCACTGCGGCATCGCCCGCTAACGCGATGGTGATTGAACCGAGGGCGAACGCGACCAAGCCGATGGCGAAGATGCGCAGCATGCCGAACATGTCGGCAAAATGGCCCAATCCTGCGAGGCTCACGGCGGTGGTGAGCATGTAGATATTGATCACCCATTGGAGCGCATCAGTGCTGAGGTCGAGGCTCGACTTCATGGCCGGCAGGGCGGTCATCACAGCGGTGGTGTTGTAGGCCACGGCGAAAGCGCCGACGCAGGCCGCGGCCAGCACAAGCCAGTGTTTGGTTTCATTTGAGGAGTGTGCTGATGGCTGGGCTTCCGGTGGCGGCATTACCTTCAACTCCGTTTGCGAATGAGAAGGGCGCAGAACACGGCGCCGGTCAGCGCCACAACGGTCATTGTATCCATCACGACGGCAAAGGCCGTATCGAAAACGTCCTGCATCACGCTTTGGAGCTGGTCCGCACCTTCCGGCGAGAACTGCGCCAGAGTTCGCGTCACCTGACTCTCCGATCCGTGCACCAGCGTGACTTGCAACTTGGCAAGGTCAGAAGCGTGAGGCGCAAGGCGCTCGACTGCGGGATCAATAACGCTACGCCGGATCTGCGAGGTGGCGACACCACCCACGGCCGTGCCGGTCGCGAGCCCGGAAAAAAAGCAGGTGTTGATGACACCTGCTCCTTGGCCGGCGCTTGCATCGGGCAGCGCGCGCAAGCCAACGCGCAGCAGGAGCGACCGGCCTAACCCGGCGCCGGCACCCAGAACAATGAGTTTCCACCACAGATCGCCATATGTGGCTGGGTCGCGCGCCAGCCAGAAGCCTAGGGCCAGTATCAGCAGCCCCACTGTGACGGGAATGCGCAAGGCTTCAGCGTCGAGCACACGCGGCGCAGTCAGCGACACGACGAGCATAGTGAGGGTGAAGGGCAGTAACGCGAGCCCGGCCTTGGAAGCACTGAAGCCGAATCCGTCCGGTGCCTGCAGGAAGAGATTGATGAACAAAAGCACGCCGATCTGCGCAAACCCCAATGAGAACATGCCGGCGGTGCTGGCCAGGTAATCGCCGTGTCGGAAAAAGCGAAAATTGATGAGGGGATCTTGGGTCCGAAGCTCCCGCACGGCGAAAGCGATGGCGGCTAGGACGGCGACGGCAAACAGCAAAAGGGTCTGCAGCGACGTCCAGCCGGTGAGCTGGCCGCTTGTGAGCCCATACAAAAACGCTCCAAGCGCGATGCACAGCAGAACAATGCCTGCGTAGTCGATGCGCGACCCCGTTTCCAGCGCCTGAGGGATGAGATTGAGGCGCGCGGCCATGATGCAAACGGATGCGGCAATAGCGATGTTTGCAAGGTCGAGCACGAAGATCGCCCGCCAGCTAAAGACATCGGTCAATACACCGCCGATTAGAGGTCCAAGTGCGAAGCCGAACGCCAGTGAGGCGGCGAGCATGCCGAGCCCCTGCGCGCGTTTTTCCTGTGGCGAGGCAACGGAAATCATGGCCACGGCCGTCGCGAGGAGCCCGGCAGCCCCGATGCCTTGAAAGGCGCGGCCCACTAAAACAAAAAACACATCGTTCGCCATGGCATTCGCGAGGCCGCCGATGGCAAAGGCCGCAAGCCCGACGATAAAGATGCGCACCAAACCGAACATATCGGCAAAATGGCCCAGCGCGGCGAGGCTTGTGGCCGTGGCCAGCATGTAGAGAACGACCACCCATTGCAGCGTGTTGACGCCGAGATCGAGGCTGGACTTCATGGCCGGTAGCGCCGTCATGACGGCGGTGGTGTTGTAGGCCACCGCGAAGACGCCGGCGCAAGCCGCGAAGACAACCCACAAGTAGCTCGTGCCTTGCGGGGCTGGCGCCTGCGTCATTGGCCAATCACCTGTTTTCTCCGGCCTCAGACCGCGCGCCTTCGCTCAAGCGTCCAAGACGATACGGTACGTTGGGCTCCGATAAGATCGAAGGCATTCACGGGACGGGATCCCAGACGGCTCCCACTAAGTGCATATGGCCCTTGGGACGGAGTGTGCCGATTTATACTTACTACAGATATCGCTTTTACATTTTTCTATTTTAGCTTTGCAAAAACGCTCAGTTTGAGCCTTGCAGGATTCCTTGCTTAGCGTCGATGTTGGCGTCACGAGCATCGCAGCGACGGCTAGCAATCCAGCGATTATTCCGTAGGAGCAGCGGACTTGGGTTGGGCGCGACATCTTCATAGATCAAGCTCTTTATCGCAGCAGGTACAGGTCTACGGACACCGTGGCCCAATTCAGAGCGATGGTCACTACCCCACGTCGCTTAGGCGTAAACGTTAGCCCTGATCACTGGCTCAATCCGCTCTGCCTGCTCAAGAATCGGTGTCGTGTGCAGGACCTCAAAGCCACCAAGCGCGGCTGCTCGCTTTGCCGGGTCGGCGCTGCAGCCGATTTTTAGGGCGCCGTCCGGAGAACGCATTACGTAGACGTGGGCGTTCGTTTTCATTGTTTCCTGCCGCTCTTCCGTTTGGTCAGAAAGTCTTTTAGCGCCTGGATAATGACGGCAGTTCTTTGCGGCGGGACGTCTTGTGACTCCCGCCACTTATTCAACTCCGCAATCAAGTCAGGCGGCATTCGTAACGATAGCATCGTGCGTTTGTCCTCTAATAGCTCGACGCGGGAGGCATGGAGTAGACCGCCTTTCTACTTATGACAACTGGGCCTTTTCGCTGAATGGCCCGCAATCACTATCGCGTTCCGCGTATTCGGGAATTTCTTGAACACGCGGTCATACGGTCTGCCAATTGGTTGCTTTTAAAAAAGGACTCGCATGAGACGATGCTCCCTACCCCTAGCGTTCACTCTGGCGGCATCCTTTGGCTCGGCGCTGTCACATTAAGCCTGGAACGCCCAACAAAGTGACCGAAGAAATTAAAGCTATCGCTCGCGAGTATGGACCAGACGCAATCGAACAACTGGCTCACCTCATGCACCATGCGAAGAGTGAGCAAGCTCGGATCTCCGCCGCAAAAGAGATCCTTGATCGCAGCTATGGAAAAGCAACCCAACCAGTCGAGAGCACTCAGCAGGTTTCACATGCTGAGCAGCTCAGAGAGATAGAGAGAAGTTTGGGGCTCTTCCACGAAGAGGTCACAAATGCAGAGTACTGACTGAACCCGCCATCTTGATCGCTCACTGCAGTGCAAGCCAACTTCCCGCAATCAAACTCGAAAGACTTCAAAGCGTATCGGCTGGGCGAGGCCACTCTGTCGATAAAGGGGCGAGCCTTTTATGTGGCTGAGTTACAAAGTTGCATGGGTGCCGCGAAATGTAGATAGAATAGGGCCACATGCAAATGCAGGTAACCTTCCTCACGGGCCAT